>CAVPQF010000128.1:0-12862 GCA_963707225.1 uncultured Gammaproteobacteria bacterium | reverse complement strand
GGCCCTTGCTGACGGCACCGATCTGGGTCGCCTCGACCTTGCCGTTCTTGAACACCATCAGGGTCGGGATGCCGCGCACGCCATAGGCTCGCGGGGTCTGCTGGTTCTGGTCGATGTTGACCTTGACGATACGCAGCTTGCCTTCGTACTGCTGGGCGATCTCGTCCAGCATCGGCGCGATGGCCTTGCACGGGCCGCACCATTCCGCCCAGAAGTCCAGCAGCACCGGGGTTTCGGACTTGAGCACCTGCTCGTCGAAGGCGTCGTCGTTCACATGGGTAATCAGGTCGCTCACCGGGGATCTCCGTGGCTGGGGGCGCAAAACTGGCAGGTGCAGAACAATGGGGTGACCGGGGCGGAAAAACAAGGAGTGGGGACGGGCGGGGCCGTCATCGGCTACACTCAGGCGCCCACGAAGCGCGGGTTGGGCAGGAGGAGGGCGGCAAGCCTTCATTCCAGCGCAACTCCGGGCACGATTCAAGGGCGGCTTGCACAGCCGCCCGTCAGACCGCCGGCAACTACGGCGTCGCTTGGAGCCTGGGTGGTGTTTCTGCCACCCAGGCTCCCGACCGCGGCGCGACCTTGTTGACCCTGACATTGAGCCGCTTCGCTGCGCATAGCGCACCCGTCCTGCACCGCTTTCGCGCCGATGTCCGGCGCCTGGAACCAAGTGCAGCGCATCACGCCGCCGTCAGGCAAGGTCAACCATCCGCATATGTCACAAACCGTACTCACCGACACTTTCTTCGCCAACTTCGATCTTCATCCGCTGCTGCAGCAGGGCCTGGACGACAGCGGTTTCACCCGCTGCACACCGATCCAGGAAATGACACTGCCGCTGGCGCTGTCCGGGCGCGACGTCGCCGGCCAGGCACAGACCGGCACCGGCAAGACCTGCGCGTTCCTGGTCGCGCTGATGAACCGCCTGCTGACCACCCCGGCGGTGGCCGACCGCAAGGATTCGGACCCGCGCGCGCTGGTGATCGCGCCCACCCGCGAGCTCGCCATCCAGATCGAGAAGGACGCCAAGGCGATCGGCCGCCACACCGGTCTGCGCAGCGCGCTGATCTACGGCGGCGTCGACTACGACAAGCAGCGCCAGCAATTGAAAGATGGTTGCGACATCATCATCGCCACCCCCGGCCGCCTGCTCGACTACCACAAGCAGGGCGTGTTCAGTCTCAACAGCGTCGAGGTGATGGTGATCGACGAGGCCGACCGCATGTTCGACCTCGGCTTCATCAAGGACGTGCGCTTCATCTTCCGCAAGCTGCCGCCGCGCGAGCAGCGCCAGGTGCTGCTGTTCTCCGCCACGCTCAGCCACCGCGTGCTGGAGCTGGCCTACGAGCACATGCACGAGGCCGAGAAGCTGGTGGTGGAAAGCGACAACGTCACCGCCGACAAGGTGCGCCAGGTCGTCTACTTCCCGGCCAAGGAAGAGAAGATGCCGCTGCTGCTGAACCTGATCGACCGGCACAAGCCCAGCCGCAGCATCATCTTCGTCAACACCAAGGCCGCCGCCGAGCGCATCACCGAGCGCGTCAAGCGCCACGGCTGCCGCGTCGGCGCGATCTCCGGCGACGTGCCGCAGCTGAAGCGGCAGAAGCTGCTGCAGCGATTCCAGGATGGCCAGCTCGACATCCTGGTGGCCACCGACGTGGCCGCGCGCGGCCTGCACATCCCGGCGGTCAGCCACGTCTTCAACTACGACCTGCCGCACGAGGCCGAGGATTACGTGCATCGCATCGGCCGCACCGCGCGGCTTGGCGCCGAGGGCGATGCGATCAGCTTCGCCTGCGACCTGTACGCGATGTCGCTGCCGGACATCGAGACCTATATCGGCCAGAGCATCCCGGTCGCACCGATGGATCCGGAACTGCTGGTGATGCCGAAGCCGCGCGAGGTGGATCCCGAGTTCGCCGCGAACGCCGCCGCCGACAGCGCCGCGTTCGGCGACGTGGTGCCGCCGCGTCCGGGCGAGAAGCCGCGGCGCAGCGGTGGTCCGGGCCGCAGCGGTGAGCGCGGCAGTAGCAGCCGCGGCGCCGCGCGTCCGCCGCGCGAGCGCAAGCCGGCCGCGGCCGACGGCAGTGCCGCCGCCGCGACCGAGCAGCCGGTTGCCGTGGCCGTGCACAAGACCGACGCGGCGCCGGCGGCGGACGGCAGCACAGCCGAAGGCACGCGCAAGCCGCGGCGCCGTCGTGGCGGACGCAATCGCCGGCGTGAAGGCGCGCCGACCGATGGCGTCGAGACGACCGGCCACCAGGCCGCGGTGGCCGAGGGCAATCGCGCGCCGCGGGGCGAGCGTCGCCCGCCGCGCGAGCGCAATGCGGCCGAGTCCGGCGGCACCGCTCACAGCCGGCCGTCGCGGCAGGTCGCGGTGACCTCGGGCAAGGCCGTCGAACACGCTCATCCGAAAAAGCCGAGCCTGTTCCGCCGCTTGACCCACCTGTTCACCGGCCGCTGAACGTCACGATGGCCGCGGACTGAACCGCGGCGATCAGGGAAGTCCGCATCTTGCGGCCGGCTTCCCTTATCCTTGCCGTCGACACCACGACACGCAGGCTCGGGGACGCTCGGTGATCCATTTCGATCAAGTCAGCAAGCGCTACGAGGGCGGCCATGAGGCGCTCTCGCAGCTTTCGTTCGAGGTGCCGACGGGCGAGATGGCCTTCGTCACCGGGCATTCCGGTGCAGGCAAGAGCACCCTGCTCAAGCTGCTGGGGTTGATCGAGCGGCCTTCGCACGGCGTGATCAGCGTGGACGGCAGGAGCCTGGCAAAGATCCGCCACAGCGGCATCCCGAAGTGGCGCCGGCATGTCGGCATGGTGTTCCAGGATCATCGCCTGCTGCTGGATCGAAGCGTGTTCGCCAACGTCGAGCTGCCGCTGGCGATCGGCGGCATCGCCCGCGCCGAACGCGCCCGGCGGGTGCGCGCGGCGCTGGAGAAAGTCGGCCTGCTCGCCTACGAGCGGCAGCTGCCGGCGACGTTGTCCGCCGGCGAGCAACAGCGCGTGGGCATCGCCCGCGCGATCGTGGCGCGCCCCGCGCTGCTGATCGCCGACGAGCCCACCGGCAACCTCGACCCGCAACTGGCGGTGGAGATCATGGGCCTGTTCGGCGAGTTCCAGCAGGTCGGCACCACCGTGCTGATCGCCAGCCACGACCTGCCGCTGATCAAGCGCATGAAGAAGCGCGTGATCGTGCTGGACCATGGCCGCCTGGTGGCCGACCTGGCTGCGCAGGAGGTGCTGTGAACACGGTGCCGGAAACCCTGCACGTGCCTGCAGACGCTCCGCAGCGCAACCTCCACAGCCGCGGCAACCGCTTCGCCAGCTGGCAGGAGCATCACCGCTGGAGCGCGGTGTCGAGCCTGCGCCGGCTCGCCTCGCGTCCATTCGGCAGCCTGCTCACGATCGCGGTGATGGGTCTGGCGCTGGCCTTGCCGCTGGCGTTCTACCTGCTGCTGGGCAATGTGCAGCAGCTCGGCCGTGCGCTGGGCCAGAGCCAGGCGATCAGCGTGTTCCTGCAGCCCGGCCAGACCGCGTCGCAGGCGCAACTGCTCGCCCAGCAGTTGGGCGGCCGTCCCGAGGTGGCCGCGGTGGTGGTGAAGACGCCGCAGCAGGGCATGGACGAACTGGCGCAGATGCAGGGCTTCTCCGGCGCGCTGCAGACGCTGGACGACAACCCGCTGCCGTACGTGCTGCAGTTGCAGCCGCGTGAGGGAGTGAGCGCGCACGCGCTGGAGCAGATGGTGGCCGACGTGCGTACGTTGCGCGGCGTCGACCTGGTGCAGGACAGCGGCAGCTGGCGGCAGCGGCTGGACGCCTTGCTCGGCGTGGGCAATCGCGTGGTGCTGGTGCTGGCTTCGCTGCTGGCGCTGGCGGCGCTGCTGGTGGTCGGCAATACGATCCGGGTGGACATCGCCAGCCGCAGCGAGGAGATCGGCGTGCTGCTGCTGGTCGGCGCCAGCGGCGCGTTCGTGCGCCGGCCTTACCTGTATGCCGGGATCTGGTACGGGCTGTTCAGCGGCATCCTGGCGGCGTTGCTGGCGGTGCTGATCGAGCTGGCGCTGGCCACGCCGGTGGCGCAGTTGAGCCAGACTTATGATGGCAAGCTGCAGGTCGGCGGCTTGCCGCCATGGCTGTTGCTGGCCGTACCACTGGTCGCCGCGGCGCTGGGTTGGCTTGGCGCGCGGCTGGTCAGCGCGTGGCAATTGCGCAACGCGGCGTGACGGTCGTGCGCCGGGGTGACGTGAATCGCAGCCGCCGGTACCGGATCCGGTGCACTATCCCCAGTTGCGGCGGGTGCAGGGGGTGCACCCGCAGGTTCATCGGCGAAGGACTGCCACGAGTCGGGTGGGTGAGTTAAGGCATGAGTACGAATATCAGCAGCCGCCTGCTGACCGATGCCCCGCGGGTGCTGGTGGTCGACGGCTCGCGCGTGGTGCGCCAGTTGATCACCCGCGTGCTGCAGGCCGAGTTGCCCGGCGTCGAGGTGGTTGGCTGCGGCAGCGGCACCGAGGCGCAGCAGGTACTTGGCGACGGCGTGTTCGATTTCATCACCATCGCGCTGCGCCTGCCCGACATGGACGGGCTGGAGCTGGCGCGCTTCGTGCGCGAGTCGGCGCCGCAGGCCTACGTGCCGATCGTGGTGGTCTCCGGCGACGTGGATGACCGGCTGCACCGTCGCTCGCTGGGCGAACACGTCACCGACTATTTCGACAAGGCGCTGGGCTTCCAGGCGCTGGCCGAGTTCATCCGCGGCTACGTGCGGCCGGACGCCGCCGCCGATGGCGTGGTGTTGTACGTCGAGGACAGCCGAGTGGTGGCGCTGGCGACCCGCCGCATGCTTGAGAAGATCGGCCTCACCGTGCGCCACGTGGTCAGCGTGGAGGATGCGCTGGCCCTGCTGGAAACCTGGAAGGCGCAGGGCGAGGTGGGCGCCGACGTGGTGCTCACCGACGTCAGCCTGAAGGGCGAGCTCACCGGCGGCGACCTGCTCAAGCACATCCGTGGCGAGTTCGGTTACGGCAAGGGCCGGTTGCCCGTGCTGGTGATGACCGGCGACGAGAACCCGGCCAACCAGGCCGCGCTGATCAGGGCCGGGGCCAACGACCTGGTCGAGAAACCGGTCGAGGAAAAACTGCTGGTCACCAAGCTGCTGTTCCAGCTGCGCGTGGCCAAACACCTGCGCGGGCACGCGGCCGAAGCATGAGCGACGCGGCGCAGATCAGGCTGGAACCGTCGTGGAAGGCGCGCATCGGCGACTACCTGCTGCGTCCCGACATGCAGGCGCTGGCGGCGTTCCTGCGCGCGGAGAAGCAGGCCGGCAAACGGATCTACCCGCCCGGCCCGGAGATCTTCGCGGCGTTCGAGCACACCCCGTTCGCCGCGGTGCGGGTGGTGATCCTGGGCCAGGATCCGTACCACGGCCCCGGCCAGGCGCACGGCCTGTGCTTCTCCGTGCGCCCCGGCGTGCGGGTGCCGCCGTCGCTGGAGAACATCTTCAAGGAGATCCAGCGCGACCTCGGCATCCCGCGACCCGACCACGGCTGCCTCACGCCCTGGGCCGATCGTGGCGTGCTGCTGCTCAACAGCGTGCTGACGGTGGAAGAAGGTCGCGCCGGCTCGCACCAGGGCAAGGGCTGGGAGGGCTTCACCGATGCGGCGATCGACGCGCTGAACCGCGAGCGCGAAGGCCTGGTGTTCCTGCTGTGGGGCTCGTATGCGCAGCGCAAGGGCCAGCTCGTCGACACCCGGCGGCACTGCGTGCTGAGCTCGGTGCACCCCTCGCCGCTGTCGGCCCACCGCGGCTTCCTCGGCTGCTGCCATTTCTCCGCCGCCAACCGCTACCTCGAAACCCACGGGCAGCCACCGATCGACTGGTCGCTGCCGCCGAAAGCCGTATTGCAGGGCCGTTTCATGCCCGCTTGAATGCGCTTCTGCCAGCCTCATGTCGGGCCGGATGAGACGCTGGACAAGGACGGTCAATATCTATACCATCTAGTTCATTAAAGCGCGGAACCATTCCGCGCCTTAGCACTCCAATCACCCGAGTGCTAAACTTTGACGTCGTTTCAGGAGGTTCCACCCATGTCTCAAGCTTTGGTGACCGCCAACTTCCCGCTGCCGAGTGTCGTCGGCAGTCTGGATGCGTACATTTCCGCGGTCCATCGGATTCCGGTACTGAGCTCCGAAGAAGAGCAGGCCCTGTCACGCGACTATCTCGAGGAAGCCAACCTGGCGGCCGCGAAGAAGCTGGTGCTGTCGCACCTGCGTTTCGTGGTGCACGTGGCGCGTGGCTATTCGGGCTACGGCCTGCAGCTGGCCGACCTGATCCAGGAGGGCAACATCGGGCTGATGAAGGCGGTCAAGCGTTTCGACCCGGACCAGGGCGTGCGCCTGGTCAGCTTCGCGGTGCACTGGATCCGTGCCGAGATGCACGAATTCATCCTGAAGAACTGGCGCATCGTGAAGGTCGCCACCACCAAGGCGCAGCGCAAGCTGTTCTTCAACCTGCGCAAGAGCAAGAAGCGCCTGGGCTGGATGAACGCGGCCGAGGTGAGCACCGTGGCCAAGGACCTGGGCGTGCCCGAGGCGACCGTGCGCGAGATGGAATCGCGCCTGTCCGGTCGCGACATCGGCTTCGAGGCCCCGGCCGATGCCGACGACGACGCCAGGCCGGCACCGGCGGCGTTCCTGATCGACGACGGCGCCGACCCGTACGAGAACGTGTCCGACGAGGACTACGCCGACAACCAGATGGAGACGCTGACCGATGCGCTGGAGCATCTGGACCCGCGGTCGCGCGACATCATCCAGCGTCGCTGGCTGGACGACAGCAACAAGGCGACGCTGCAGGATCTTGCCGACGAGTACGGCGTTTCCGCCGAACGCATCCGCCAGATCGAGGCGAATGCGATGAAGAAGATGCGCGGCCTGTTCGCCATCGCCGCCTGAGCAATCACGACAGGCGTCACACGAACGGCCTCCCTCGGGAGGCCGTTTCGTTATGCTGGTTGCCTGCTCCCCACCGATGAATCAAGGCTGATGCCACACATTCTGGTCATCGAAGACGACGACGTCACGGCGCGAGAGATCGCGGCGGAACTGGCCAGCCACGGCATCGATACCGACCGCGTGGCGGATGGCCGCGAAGGCCTGCGGCGTGCGGCGGATCCCTGCTACGACGCGATCACGCTGGACCTGATGCTACCCGGCATGGACGGGCTCAGCATGGTGACCCAGCTGCGCGGGCAGGGTATTGCCACGCCGGTGCTGATGATCAGCGCGCTCAGCGACGTGGACGAGCGCGTACGTGGCCTGCGTGCCGGCGGCGACGATTACCTGACCAAACCGTTCGCGCCCGACGAGATGGTGGCACGGGTGGATGTGCTGCTGCGCCGGCACCGTCAGCAGACGCAGCAGACACTGTTGCGCGTGGCCGATCTGGAACTCGATCTGGTGCGGCATGTGGCCCGCCGTGGCGACAATCAGCTGTCGTTGCTACCCACCGAATTCAAGTTGCTGGAATTCCTGATGCGCCATGCCGGGCAGGTGCTGACCCGCGCGATGATCTTCGAGACGGTGTGGGGTTTTCATTTTGATCCGGGTACCAACCTGATCGATGTGCACATCGGTCGATTGCGCCGGAAGATCGACGCGGCCGGCCATGCGCCGCTGATCCATACCGTACGCGGCTCGGGGTACAGCCTTGCACAGACTGACTGACAACTGGCGCTCCACCACCGCGCGCCTTGTTCTGATCTACGGTTCGTTCTTCGCGCTGTGGGGCGTCGTGGTGATCGGCCTGATCCACTGGCAGGCGGCGAGCTATCTGACTCGCGTTTCCAACGAACTCATCGGCCGCCAGGCGAAATACTTCTCGATGCTGGACGAACCCACGCGGCGGCATGCGTTGAACGATTACATCTCGCTGGAGACGCGGCAGCTCAACGCCTGGGGACTGTTCGACGCCCATGGAAAACCACTTGCCGGCACCATTGCCTTGCTGCCGCCGCAGGTGGTGGTCAATGGCCCGGTGGCCATCGTGCCGCAAGGTCTCGCGCGCAACGATGGCCACGCGCATGTCCGCGTGCGTGCGGCGGCCGTGCGTCTCGATGATGGACGCATCCTGCTGGTCTCGCGGGATACCAGCATCGTCGACAGGATCGGCACGATCATTCTGCAGGCGTTGCTGTGGGGTATTTCGCTGACCGTGGTGCCGGGCCTGCTCGGCGGCTGGCTGCTTACCCGCGGACCGTTGCGTCGTGTCCACGCCATTCGTGAAGCCACGCTGCCGATCATGCGTGGCGATCTGGCGCAGCGTCTGCCGGTGAGCCGGCGTGGCGACGAGCTGGACATGCTGGCCGGCATCGTCAACGCAATGCTCGACGAGATCGAACGCCTGCTTGGCGAAGTGAAAGGTGTGTGCGACAACATCGCGCATGACCTGCGCACGCCGCTGACTCGCTTGCGCGTGCGGATATACCGGTTGCAACAGCAGTTCGGCGAAGGCAGCAGCGAGAACGAGACGCTGGAAGCATGTCTGGTTGACACCGATGCGCTGCTCGATCGCTTCCGTGCGCTGTTGCGCATCTCGGAACTGGAAAGCCAGCACCGCCGCGCCGGTTTCGACGAGGTCGACCTCGCCGAGGTCCTGCGCGAGGTCCATGCGCTGTATCTGCCGCTGGCGGAGGATCGTGATCAGCAGCTGGAACTCGAGCTGCCGCCACTGCCGCCGATTCACGCGGACCGGCACCTGTTGCTGGAAGCATTGAGCAACCTGGTCGGCAACGCGATCAAGTTCACTCCCGCGGGCGGTCGCGTGGATATCCGTGCACGTGCTGCCGAAGACGGTCCATGGGTGGATGTCTGCGATAGCGGGCCAGGCATTCCGCCCGATCAGCGCGATGCGGTGACGCGTCGCTTCTATCGCATCGAGAGTTGCCGCAGCACACCGGGTTCCGGCCTGGGTCTGAGCATCGTCAGCGCGATCGCACACCTGCACGGCTACACGCTGCAGATTGCCGACAGCGAACATGGTGCGCGATTGAGCCTGCATTGCCGCGAAGCTGCAGGCGTCTAGCAGCCTGGGCGCAGCGATCCGCCAAAAACGATGTGCCGGCCGATTGTCAGCACAGGGCGCCGGCCAACATGAAATTATCTTCATGCGCCAGGTCGGCATCGGCAGCGCGCGGCATGGCAAAATTCGCCGCTGCGCAACATTCTCGCTGGAAACTCCATGCTGGGCATCGTGCGGATCGCGCTCTCGCGACCCTATACCTTCATCGTTCTCGCGCTGCTGATCCTGATCATCGGTCCGTTGTCCGCCATGCGTACGCCGACCGACATCTTCCCGGACATCGACATTCCGGTGATCGCGGTGGTGTGGCAGTACACCGGCCTGCCGCCGGACCAGATGGAAGGCCGCATCACCTCGCCGTACGAGCGCGTGCTGACCACCACGGTCAACGACGTCGAGCACATCGAGGCGAAGTCGATCGCCGGCTTCGGCATCGTCAAGATCTTCTTTCAGCCGGGCGTCAATATATCCAATGCCCTCCATTTAAAGCCCGCGTACCGTAAAATACTAGCTTTTTAGCGGCTATCACAGGATCTTGTTCCGGGTTGCCTTCGAAGTCGATCAAGACCCTCTCGTAAGCCCTTAAATACAAGTCATACTTGTTAGCTTTTCCACGTGTGTTCCATTTTTAATCACAGTTAAATTCATTGATATTATCCTTTCATTTCATTTGCCGAAAATTTCGGCAATATATCTGCTTCCAGGTTGTCGCAATTTGCGATAAACTCATTTGAAAAAATTTTGCCAATCTTTGATTGTTCGAATTTCGACGATGCATGGATCAATTGCAGTATTGCGAATTTCGGAATACTGATTGTTACAAATTGTGAAGAACTTTTACTTACCCTGACAGGATCCTCTCAAATTGCTAAGATCTTAATATTGAGTGGAAAAATTTTTGCCAACCGACTCCCGCCTTACTCTGCTTCCCTCCTCCCCGTCCGGCTCCTCATAGATCAGCAGCGCCGTGCCGACAATCGCAGTGATTATGCCGATCCTGGACAGTGGAAAATTTAATATCCACAACCTTAGCGCCAATGGCTGCCAGATCGTCCGCAATGAACTCGTTGATATCTTCGTCAAGGACCATGAAGGGTGCCCCGTCTCCCTCGATCCTCTCTTGTCATTTCGTAGTCATGAACTACCCATAAAAATCTTGACTCCCACCATTACCTTTTCTCCTCTCGTTCTTCAATATGTCGGTTTGTCCGGTACTCGTTCACGGATCCGTCGTTCACTCTTGTCGCGCTTGACGGCTGTTTCATAAAGGTCAATATCCGTGAGCAACAACCTCTGTAATTCTCCCGGGTAAAGCACCACAAGGCACTTCGGAAGCTTAACGATTATTCTATTTTCATCCATCGGCGATTTCCTCCTGCTGTTCCGCCTCGGCCTGTTTATCAGAAGGGATGTGATGCACCGGGATAAAATACTTGAAATATGTTCCGGCTCACTCTTTTGGGCCTTTCAGGCTATGTATTGGATTTTGTTGGGTCAGGCATTAGTTCTCCCTGCAACTCCGGAAGGCAAAGCAGATTATCGCTGAAATTGGTCATTGGTTTATCCTTTCCGTTACTAAGGTAGAAGATTACGACACTAAATAAACTACCTAACCCCTACTATCCCCTACCATAGGTAGACTTCAGTAACTTAGACGTAGGAATAATTGTGTTTAAGAACCTTTACTTTTTTGCAAAATTGATAATTCATAAATTGTTTTACCACCACGAGGGTGATAACTAAGGACGATATCTTTTTTCTTTTTAGTGAAATTAATGCAGCACCTTTACAAAAACTTACCGATCGCGATAGGCTCGAATAATGTCTCTGATGACGGCATTAACCTTGACGCCTCAATCATCAATTCCGTCGTTCTTCCAGCCGTTCAGGTGTTCTTTCAGGATGGCGACCGCACCTTCAATAATCGGATTGGTCTTATTGGCGCCGCCCATGGAATTGCTTCCGGATGCATTCATTACTTCATCTTCTGTAACGGTTGCTATTCCGTTGACTCAGACGCTCCATCATCCTGGATTGAAAAGGCTACAGGAGAAGCTTTGGCATTGGTCTTGATTTGAACACATACTCTCATATTCTCGTCATCCGGATGATACCCGCCAGCAAAACACTCGGCGCTGCAGCCACAATATCCATGCTTCCGATACCGCGGTATAAGCTCTTTTGTGAAGTCATTTTATTTTGATGCTCAATGATCAGAATGGCGCGGCTGCTCATGCTTGAGACTCTCCTCTCGGGTCACAGCAACCCAGAGGAGAACCCATGTCCGAGCCCATCACCCCCGACCCCGTTCCGGCCCCGCCGGTGAGCGCCACCAGACGACTCCCCCGAAACCCAAGAGCGGGCTCACGCTCGCCGCCCTGATCCTGGGCATCATCGCGATGGTGTGCGCCGTGATCCCCGTCTGAGCTTCATCGCGTTCCTGCCCGCCCTCGTCGCCCTCGTGCTCGGCATCATCGGGCTCGCCTCGAAGGCGCCCGGGCGCGGCAGGGCGCTCGCCGGCGTCATCCTCGGCCCGGTCGCCTTCGTGGTCGCGATCGTCGTGAGCGTGAGCTTCATCGCCGGCGATGTGCGCTCGACTGTGGATGACGCGGAGCCCACGCCGATCGCCGTCCCCGAATCGCCCTCGGCGGAGGAGGAGCCCGAACCGGAGCCGACAGTCGAGGTGCCCGCTGACATCGTCTACTCGGGTACCGGTGACTCGATCCTCGCGATGAAGCCCCGACGGCCCCGGACAGGTCGCGGTCGCCACCCTCACCCACGACGGTTCGCGCAACTTCGCGATCTTCTCCCTATTTCAATGCCAGGCATGGCCCAGCAGGATCTCATCGTGAACACGATCGGCCCCTACCAGGGCACGGTGCTGTTCAACGCGGGGTTGGGCGGTGACCCCGAGCCGCTGGATGTCACGGCGGATGGCAATTCGACGTCACGATGAAGTCCGTGCTGTCGCTGCGGCAGTTCTTCGGCAACGCTGTGACGGGCGTGGGCGATGATGTCGTGCTCTACCTCGGCGACGCCGGGGCGGCGACCATCTCCACGATGGTTCGCGGAACTTCGCGATCTGGCTCTACGGCGACAGCACCGACCTCGTCGTCGACGAGATCGGACCATACAACGGAACCGTTGCGTCCTTGCTGCCGTCCCTTCCACGTAGATGAGGACGGAGTTGTTCCCCGCGAGCGCCGCAACCGCGCTCGAAAGCGCGGTACATCGGGCATTCGCGCCGCGCTCCGCCGGTCCACCATGATCTGCCCGAGGGAGAGGAGCACCCAACCGAAGACCGGGATCTTCGAGAGCTCCTTCTTGAAGACCCGAGTGGAGCGGGTGCGGGATCGAAACCGCCAGCGCGAGGGAGTCGAACGTGGCTCACGTAGTTGAGCATGAAGACGTACGCGTTGTCCCTGCACACGCGGGAGAGGCCGCGCGTTCGACGGTGACGCCGAAGAGCAGGAAGGAGTTCATGGAGTAGCTCTTCGTCACCCAGCGGAAGATTTTCCCCTTGCGGGTTTCGCGAGACGGCCTGCCAGCGCAATCGCCGGCAGCCCGATCACCAGCATGACCAGGCCGAGGCCCAACTGCCTGCAACAATGCTCTCAAGGCTCTGCGTACCGGCGCGGTCAGTTGCCGGGTGAGCTATACCTTGCTTCAAGGTAATCGCTATAGGTGGTCGTGCGTATCTGCTCATGGGTTTCGAGAGCCGGTGCGGCCGTTGGATAAAAATAGAAACCGTTGTAAGGGTAAGATTCCCAAGCGTTTT
>CAVPQF010000127.1:0-17043 GCA_963707225.1 uncultured Gammaproteobacteria bacterium | reverse complement strand
ACGACCTCGATCTGCATCGGATTGGGCCAACGCTTGAGAATCTCCTCCCACACGATTCGCAACTGCAACTCGGCCAGGCGGTTGCCGACACAGCGGTGGATCCCGAACCCGAATGACAGGTGATGACGCGGTCGGGCACGATCGATGATGAACGCATCCGGATTCTCAATGGCCTCCGGATCGCGGTTGCCCGACACATACCACATGATGACCTTGTCGCCCTTGTGGATCGACTTCCCGCCGAGCTCGGTGTCCGTCAAAGCGGTGCGGCGCATGTGTGACAGCGGCGTCTGCCAACGGATGATCTCGGGCACCATGGAATCGACCAGGGCAGGGTTGGCGCACAGTTTGCGGTACTCATCCGGGAACTCGTTGAGAGCTACGATGCCGCCCGTCATCGAATTGCGGGTGGTGTCGTTACCGCCGACGATCAGCAACAGGACGTTACCGAGGAACTCTTCCGGCGTTTGGTGTCGGGTTGCCGGCGAATGCGCCATCATCGAGATGAGGTCGTTGCGCGGTTCGGCGTTGACACGCTCATTCCACAGCCTTGTCATGTAAGCGGCGCACTTGAGCAGTTCGCCCATCCGCTCTTCCTCGGACTCGATCAAGCCGGCACCGGGAATGGCCGTCGTTACATCCGACCAATGTGTCAACTTGGCGCGGTCCTCCCAGGGAAAGTCGAACAGGGTAGCCAACATCTGTGTGGTCAAGTTGATCGAGACGTTCCGGACCCAGTCGAAGGTCTCGTTCAGAGGCAAACCGTCTAGCAAACTCGCGGTGCGATCACGGATGACCGACTCCATCTTGGCGAGGTTCTCCGGTGCGACGATCGGACTGACTGCCAGGCGCTGCGCATCGTGTTTGGGGGGGTCCATCGCGATGAACATCGGCAGGCTCGCGCCAGCGACGCAGGGTGCGGCTGGTGATACCGAGCACCGCACAGGCCTTGTGTTGGCGCGCTCCGGCCGCTACAGCCTCATCAATCAATACGATGGCCATCTGTTTCATCGACTCCGGAATCAAGCGTCCTCGTCGGTGCCCCAGATGGCCTGGGCTTTTTTTGACAGCGTCAGCAGGGCGGCCACCTCCGCCAGTGCCTTGTCCTTGCGGTGAAGCTCCTTTTCCAGCGCGCGCGTCTTCTTGCGCTCGGCGGCCAACGTCGCCGGGCTGATCACCGTACCGCCGGCACCGTCGACGTGCTCGAAGGCCGCCTTCCACGCATCGAGCTGTTCTACGTACAAACCGCGCTCGCGGCAGTAGCTCGAACGCTCGACCTCGTTCATCAGCGCCGTCTCGATCACCGCGGCGAGTTTGGCTTTGTTGTCCCAGCCGTCGGGCTGGGAGGTCTTGGCAGGCACGACGTATCCCTTTCCCTGAAAATGACGTTTCCAAGCGTACAGGCTTGGGGTGGAGATGCCGGTCTCACGGTGGATGCTGGCGACGCTCTGGTTGTTCGGCGGCATCATCTTGCGGACCATCTGTTCTTTGAACTCGGCACTGTAACGGGTCATGGTTGGGCTCCTCTCGCCCCCTCAGGGCAGGTATCAGAAGAGCGGACAACTATCGTGACAGAGGGGGGCGGCCCCTTGCGACAGCTTGGCGGCACGTCGAATTATGGGATTGGTTCGTGGCCCATCGCCTTCGCCGCCGCAACGCGGCGGCGTACCGAGTACGCGCAGGATGCGCGTTGCTCTACCCGGGGGCCCCTCTGCAGCGGCGGGCGGGTGGAGGATCAGCCCGCAGGGTGATTCGCATGGATGCGAATCAGTTTGGCGTCAGTCCATGGATGGACTGTCGACAAACCCCGGAGCCCGACCGCGGACTTTCCGGGCAGGGATGCCCGGAAAGCGCGCAAGCGGGGTGGCCTTCTCTTTGGTTACTTTCTCTTGGCCACTCAAGAGAAAGGGACTCGCCCTCCGTCAGGAGGACGAAAGCTCTTGCTCTTGGTTTCAGCAAGGCACGAGGAATCAAGGAAACATAGATCAGGAGCGAACCCCACCCCAGCCCTCCCCTGCAAACAGGGGAGGGAGAAATGCGCGCACTCAATCGATCGGCGTATGCCGATACGTGCCCACGTCCGCAGCTTGCACCGCCCCCGCCTGGTTCGACCACGACTGGCGGATATAGCCGACCACCGCCGCGACGTCCTCGTCGTTCAGTTGCTGCGCGAACGGCGGCATCGAGTACGGCTGCGGGTTGCCCGCGGTGACCGGGGCGAAGCCCCCAAGCAGCACGCTGCGGGTGGCGTTGATGCCGGTGGGTTCGGTGACCGAGGTGTTGCCGTCCAGTGGCGGATAGATGCCGGCCACGCCCTGGCCGTTGTCGCCGTGGCAGTCGGCGCAGCGCTGGGCGTAGAGCTTGCCGCCCTGCTCGTGGCTGGACGCGCGCTTGAACGGCGCGGCGGCCGCTGCCGGTGCGCGTGGCGGCAGCGACTGCAGGTAGACGGCCACGGCCTGCAGGTCGGCGTCGGTCATGTGCTGGGTGCTCAGGCGCACCACGTCGGCCATCGGACCGAACGCACTGCCCTTGCCCGACTGGCCGGTCTTCAGCAGGTCGACGATGTCCTGCGCGCTCCAGCCGTCGAGGCCGCCGCCGGCCTGCGTGCTGAGGTCCGGCGCGTACCAGTCCAGCTGCGGGATCTGGCCGCCGGTGAGGTGGCGGTCCTGCTCGATGCCGCCGAGCGAGTCGCGCGTGGTGTGGCATTCGTTGCAATGGCCCAGGCCCTGCACCAGGTAGGCGCCGCGGTTCCACGATTCGGACTTTGCCGGGTCGGGCCGGTACTCGCCCGGCTTGAAGTACAGCGCGCGCCACGCGACCAGGCTGCTGCGCACGTTGTAGGGAAACTCCAGCCCCGGCGCCGTGTCGGGCCGCTGCACCGACGGCAGCGACTGCAGGTAGGCGAAGATCGCCAGCGCGTCGTCGCGGGTCACCTTGGTGAACGAGGTATACGAGAACACCGGATACAGCAGCTCGCCCCGGCGGCCCTTGCCCTGATGCAATGCATTCCAGAAATCGTCGAAGCTCCACTGGCCGATGCCGGTTTCCGGATCGGGCGTGATGTTCGGTGCCGGCACGTCGCCGAACGGCGTGCCCAGCGAGCGGCCGCCGGCGTAGCGCTGGCCGTCGCGCGCGGTGTGGCAGGCGGCGCAGTCGCCGACCGTGGCCAGGTATTCGCCGCGCGCGACCAACGCCGGATCGCGCAGCGCGGCGGCATCCGCCTCGCGCTGCGCGGGCGACGACGCCTGCTGACCAGCGCGACCGACGTACCGCCAGCCCAGCACGACGACCACCAGCAACGCCAGCAGCCACCCTCCACGCCGCCACAGTTTCATGGAACCGCTCCGCTCTTGCCCATCACGCACCAGCCCGGCAACGGTTCGGTCTGCGCACTGGCCGGTTCCGGATGCATGTCGGCCGGCGGCTCGTGGCTGGCCAGCCACGCGGACACGGCGGTGATGTCCGATTCGCGCATGCGGTTGGCGACCACGCCCATGCAGTAGGGCCCCTCCGCCGCGCGCTGGCGCGTGCGCCACGACACCAGCTGGGTGCTGAGGTAGTCGTACGACAGGCCCATCAGGCCCGGCATCATCGGCTCCACGCCGGTGAGCTTGCCGCCGTGGCAGCTGACGCACGACGGCACGCCGCGGGTCGAATCGCCGCGCATCACCAGCTGCTCGCCGCGCCGCAGGGTCTCCGCTGACACCGCCGGCACCGGCAGTTTCCGGTAGGGCACGTCCTGCTTCGCGAAGTACTCGGCGATGTCGCGCAGGTACGCCGGGCTCAGCTGGCGCACCACGTATTCCATCGGCGCGTGCCGGCGCTGGCCGCTCTGGAAATATCCCAGCTGTTGCAGCAGATAACCCGCCGGCTTGCCGGCCAGGCGCGGGGTCGCCACGCTGTCAGCCGTACCCTCGCCGTGCGCGCCGTGGCAGCTGGTGCAGGCGGCCACGCGTTGCTGCATGGTGTCGGGTACGGATGGAGCGGCACTCGTCCGCAAGCCCACGGCCGACGCCGAGAGACTCCACACACCGAGCACGAAGGCCGCGCACGACGCACGCCCACGCAACCGCTGGCGCGGTGAAAGGCATCTGTTCATCCGTGGATTGTAGGCGTGCCGAACCGCCTCGAGCGGCGGCGATGGCCTATCGCGACAACCTGCCGCAGCGCGACCATTCGCGCCCGCCGTCCCAAAAGTTGCAAATGAATCTGTTGACCGCAGCGCAACATCCGCTCTAAGGTCGAGCCCATGTCGCCGCTTTCCACGCCAGCACGCATGCACCTCGCCCCGGTCTCCGCCGGGCGTGCGCCGTTGCCGGCCGGCGTCGGCAACCGTTCCTTCGCCACCACCACCACGACCACGATTACCACTCGGTCGGGGTGGGTGTCCGTGCGCGACTAGGTTCTTCACTACGCAACGGCCCCGCCCTCGACCGAGGCGGGCCGGTGCACTCCCCACGCACGAGCCGATCCGCCAGCGAGCACGGGCCTCAACAGGAGGTCATCGTGAACATCTGTGCGCCGCAACTTGCCGATCTGCCGCCTTCGTTCGGTTTCGCCGCGCCGCCGCCCTTGCGGCGGCAACGCGTGCTGGCGGTGGGCGTGATCGGCCCCGGCCGCGTCGGCAGCGCCCTGCTGGAACAGCTGCGCGCCGCGCAGCCGCGGCTGGCGCGCGACAGCGGACTGGAGCTGAAACTCTGCGGCGTGGTGGCCAGCAAGCGCATGTGGCTGGACTGCGACGACGCCGAACTGAACGGACGCCACGGCGGCGCGCAGATCTGGCGGCCGAACGACCTGGACGCGTTCGCCGACCACGTGCGCGGCAACGATGGCCGGCATGCGCTGTTGATCGACTGCAGCGCGAACGACGAGGTGGCTGCGCACTATCCGCGCTGGCTGGCCGCCGGCCTGCATGTGGTGACGCCGAACAAGCTGGCCGGCAGCGGGCCGCTGCCGCGCTGGCAGGCGATCCGCGCGGCCTGCGCCAGCGGTGCGCGCTTCCGCTACGAGGCCACCGTGTGCGCCGGCCTGCCGGTGGTGCAGACCCTGCGCGACCTGCTCGACACCGGCGACGAACTGCTGGCGGTCGATGGCATGTTCTCCGGCACGCTGGCCTGGCTGTGCAACCGCCACGACGGCCGCCAGCCATTCTCCGCGCTGGTGCGCGAGGCGCATGCGCTGGGCTATACCGAGCCGGATCCGCGCGACGACCTGTCCGGCCTCGACGTGGCGCGCAAGCTGGTGATCCTGGCGCGCGAGGCGGGCTGGCCGCTGTCGCTGGAAGACGTCGACCTGCAAGGGCTGGTGCCGCCGACGCTGGCCGCGTTGCCGCTGGACGCATGCATGCAGCGGCTGGACGAACTGGATGCGCCGATGGCGGCGAAACTGGCCGAGGCGCATGCCGCAGGCGGCGTGCTGCGCCACGTCGCGCAACTGGACCGGCACGGTCGCGCCAGCGTGCGGCTGATGGTGCTGCCGGCCACCCACGCGTTCGCGCATACCCGCCTCACCGACAACATCGTGCAGTTCACCACCCGCCGCTACTGCGATAATCCGCTGTCGGTGCAAGGCCCCGGCGCCGGTCCCGAAGTGACTGCCGCCGGCGTGTTCACCGACCTGCTGCGTATCGCCGAGTCGCTGGAGGCACGCGCATGAACCCTGCGCTCATGAGTACCGACTTGCTGGAACCCGTCATGGCATCATCGCGTCGCGCCAAACTCCCGCAAGTCGCCTGCGCCTTCGCGCCCGCCAGCGTCGGCAACGTGGGGGTCGGCTTCGACCTGCTCGGCCACAGCGTGGCCGGTGCCGGCGACCGCGCCGAGGTGCGCCGCATCGACGAGCCGGTGGTGCGCATCGCGGCCATCCGCGGCTGCGTCACCGCCCTGCCCACCGACCCGCGCGCGAATACTGCCGGCACCGCGCTGCTCTCGCTGCGCAAGGCGCTCGGCCTTTCGCACGGTTTCGAACTGGTGCTGCACAAGGGCATCGCGCTGGGCTCGGGCATGGGCGGCTCGGCCGCCTCGTGCGTGGCCGCGCTGGTCGCCGCGAATGCGCTGCTGGCGCAGCCGCTGCCGCGCGAGGCGCTGTACGGCTTCGCGCTGGACGGCGAAACCGTGGCCAGCGGCAGCCGCCACGGCGACAACCTCGGCTCGATGCTGCTCGGCGGCCTGGTACTGGCCACCCACGAACGCCTGCTGCGCATCGACGTGCCGGCCGCATGGCACTGCGCGCTGGTGCATCCGCACGTGGTGCTGGAAACGCGCCGGGCGCGCGCGGCGCTGGCCGGTCACTACGCGCTGGGCGAATTCGTGGCGCAGAGTTCGAACCTCGCTTTGGTGCTGGCCGGCTGCTACCGCGGCGACGCCGCGCTGGTGCGCGAGGGCCTGAAGGACGTGCTGGTGGAACCGCGCCGCGCGCCACTGATCCCGAACTTTGCCAAGGTGAAGCAGGCCGCGCTCGATCACCACGCGCTCGGCGCCAGCATTTCCGGCGCCGGCCCCAGCGTGTTCGGCTGGTACGACAACCGCGCCGATGCCGAAGCCGCTTCCCTCGCGATGCAGGCCGCGTTCGCCGACGCCGGGCTGGACAGCGATGCGTGGGTGTCGCCGATCAATGGACCGGCTGCCGCGTTGATCGCCTCCCTTGAGGCCGACGCATGAACGCCTTTGTAGGGCGGGCACTGCCCGCCGCTCTTGCCACCGAACATCCGAAGCCGGCGGGCAATGCCCGCCCTACGCACGAATCCGGCTCATGAGCGAGCCGATCCGCTACCACAGCACCCGCGGCAGCAGTCCCCATGTGCCGGTCAGCCAGGCGATCGCCGCCGGGCTGGCGCCGGACGGCGGCCTGTACGTGCCCGAAAGGCTGCCCACGCTCGACCCGGCCGCATTCGATCCGCACAACTCATTGGCCGATACCGCCACCACCTTGCTGATGCCGTTCTTCGCCGGCGATGCGCTGGCCGACGAGTTGCCCGCGATCTGCGCCGAGGCCTTCATCTTCGACGCGCCCCTGCGCGCGCTGCCGGCGCATCCGGCCACGCTGATGCTGGAGCTGTTCCATGGCCCCACTTCGGCGTTCAAGGATTTCGGTGCGCGCTTCCTCGCCGCCTGCCTGCGCCGGTTGCCGCGCGCCGATGCGCGGCCGCTGACCATCCTGGTCGCCACCTCGGGCGACACCGGCGCCGCGGTGGCCGCCGCGTTCCACCGCCAGCCGAACGTGAACGTGGTGATCCTGTACCCGGACGGCCTGGTCTCGCCGCGGCAGGCGCACCAGCTCGGCTGCTTCGGCGACAACGTCAGCGCGCTTCGCGTGGCCGGCCACTTCGACGACTGCCAGCGCATGGTCAAGGCCGCGCTCAACGATGTCGAATTGCAGGCCGCCATGCCCATGTCATCGGCCAACAGCATCAGCCTCGGTCGATTGCTGCCGCAGATGAGCTACTACGCGCACGCCGCGCTGGGCTGGTGGCGCAAGCACGGGACAGCGCTGAACTTCATCGTCCCCACCGGCAACCTCGGCAATGCCATGGCCTGCCTGTGGGCACGTGAAATGGGCTTGCCGATCGGCGAAGTTCGACTCGCCTGCAACGCCAACGCGACCCTGCCCGACTACTTTTCCGGCCACGATTACCAGCCACGCGAAGCCGTCGCCACCATCGCCAATGCGATGGACGTCGGCGCGCCCAGCAACTTCGAGCGGCTGCGCTGGACCTTCCCCGACGACGACAAGCTGCGCCGCCTGCTGCAGGCGCATAGCGTCGACGACGCCACGATCCGCCGCACCCTTGCCGATCATGCACGCGCACACGACGAAGTGTTCTGCCCGCATACCGCCACCGCGATGCACCTGCTCGACCGTCTGCGTGCGGACGGCGACGATGCGCCATGGGCGGTGGTCGCCACCGCGCATCCGGCCAAGTTCGAGAGCGTGGTGGAGCCCTTGATCGGCCACCCGCTCGAGGTGCCCCCGGCGCTGGCCGCGATGCTGGCACGCAGCGCCCGCGCCGAGCCGCTGGCCGCCAGTGACACGGCGCTGCGGGACTGGCTGATGCTCCCGTAGAACGTTCCGCACCCCGACCGGCGAAATCATCTGGACATCTGGACGTCCCAAACAAGCCGATCGACTGATTTCAAATGAAACTGTTGACGCCGCCGGGCGAAGTGCCCTAAGGTCGGTTCCATGTCGCAGCGCAGCAGCCATTGCCGCATCGCCGAAATGAACCGTCTCGCGACGGTCGACGGCCTGCTGCAGCTCGGCGGCACGCTCCTTACTACCCTCGTACTCGTACTCCTTATTACCAACGGAGGTGCGGGCTGAGGGCATGTGTCCAGGTAGCTAGAAAGACCTGAAAACACCCGAAGAACCCCGCACCCGGTAACGGATGCGGGGTTTTTTGTGCCTTCGGCGACGCCCACACAGCGGAGCCATGATGAAAAACCCCGACCAGCAGAACGCCCCCGCCAGCGACGACGACGTAGTCGCCGAGCACGTGCGGATCTTCGACACCACCTTGCGCGACGGCGAGCAGGCGCCCGGTTTCTCGATGGACCGGCGCGCGAAACTGCGCATGGCGCAGCAGCTCGAGGCGCTCGGCGTGGACATCCTCGAAGCGGGTTTTCCGCAGGCTTCGCCGGACGATTTTGCTGCAGTTGCGGAAATCGCCGGCGCGCTGAAAAGCACCACGGTGTGCGCGCTGGCGCGCTGCCAGGACGGCGACATCGACAGCGCGGCAAGCGCGCTGAAGTCGGCACGGCACTCGCGCATCCACCTGTTCCTGTCGACCAGTCCGCTGCATCGGGAGCACAAGCTGGGCATGAGCAAGGCGCAGGTGCTGGACACCGCGGTGCGCGCGGTCGAGCGTGCCCGCGGCTTCTGCAACGAGGTGGAATTTTCCGCCGAGGACGCGCTGCGCACCGAACCGGAATTCCTGGTGGAAGTATTCAGCGCCGCGGTCGCCGCCGGCGCCACCACGCTCAACGCGCCGGACACGGTGGGCTACACCACGCCGACCGAGATCGTCGGGCTGTTCGAATACCTGCGCCGCCACGTCGCGGGTGCGGAACGGGTGATCTTCTCCAGCCACTGCCACGACGACCTCGGCATGGCGGTGGCGAACAGCCTGGCCGCGGTGAGCGCCGGCGCGCGCCAGGTGGAATGCACCATCAACGGCATCGGCGAGCGCGCCGGCAACGCGGCGCTGGAGGAAGTGGTGATGGCGCTGAAGGTGCGCGCGCCGCACTTCGGCGTCGACACCCGCGTCGATACCCGCCAGCTGTACCCGAGCTCGCGCCTGCTGACCGAGCTGACCGGCCAGGCCGTGCCGCGCAACAAGGCGATCGTCGGCGCGAACGCGTTCGCGCACGAGTCGGGCATCCACCAGCACGGCATGCTCAAGCACCGCGGCACCTATGAAATCATGCGGCCGCAGGACGTCGGCATCGCCGCGACCAGCCTGGTGATGGGCAAGCACTCCGGCCGCGCCGCGCTGCGCCAGCGCCTGCAGGCGCTGGGTCACGCGCCCGACGATGCCGCGCTGGACGACATCTTCGCCCGCTTCAAGACGCTGGCCGATCACGGTCGCGAGCTGCACGACGAGGATCTGGAAGCGCTGGCGCTGGGCCACGACCCGCACGCTGCCGGCCCGTGGCGCATCGTGCAGTTGCACACCAGCTCGCACCTGGGCGGCAGCGCGTCGGCCTCGGTGAAGCTGGCCCACGACGACGGCCACGAGATCGGCGAAGCGGCGATCGGCGACGGCCCGGTCGACGCCGTGCTGCGCGCGATCGAACGCGCCACCGGCACGCCGCTGGAACTCACCCGCTTCCAGGTCGATGCGATGAGCGAGGGCGGCGACGCGCAGGGCCATGCCCAGCTGAGCGCGCGCCATGCCGCCCGCGACTGGCGCGGCCACGGCGCCAGCACCGACATCGTCGAAGCCACCGCGCTGGCGGCGCTGGCCATCGTCAACCGGATCGCCCGCCAATCGGCGCCGAACACGCAGATCAACAAGCGGCCTTCCATGGCCACCGCGCTCGCGCACGGACGCACGCACAAGGAGACCACCGCATGAGCACGCCCTTCCTGTGGCACAACGGCCAGATCAAGCCATGGGCCGAGGCCACCACCCACGTCGGCGCGCACGCGCTGCATTACGGCTCGTCGGTGTTCGAAGGCGAGCGTGTCTACGCCACGCCGCGTGGCCCGGCCTACTTCCGCCTCGCCGAGCACACCCGCCGCCTGTTCGAGTCGGCGCGCGTGTACGAGATCGAGGTCGGCTACAGCGAGGACGAGATCAACGCCGCCTGCCTCGACGTGATCCGCGCGAACCGGATGCCATCGGCCTACGTGCGGCCGATCGTGTTCCGCGGCGCCGGCGGGCTGGGCGTGCTGGCGAAGGACGGCGCGCCGGTGGAAGTGGCGATCATGGCGATGGCCTGGGGCGCGTATCTGGGCGAAGCGGCCGAACGCGGCGCGGATGTCTGCGTGTCGTCGTGGAACCGGCCCGCGCCGAACACCCTGCCGAGCTGGGCCAAGGCGGGCGGCAATTACCTGTCCAGCCAGCTGATCGGGCTGGAAGCGCGCCGCAACGGCTACGACGAAGGCATCGCGCTGGGCCACAACGGCCTGCTCAGCGAAGGCGCCGGCGAGAACCTGTTCCTGGTGAAGCGCGGCAAGCTGCTGACCCCGCCATCCAGCGCCGGCATCCTGGCCGGCATCACCCGCGATGCGGTGATCACCCTGGCTGCGGATCTCGGCATCGCGGTGGAAGAACGCGACCTGCCGCGCGAGGCGCTGTATTCCGCCGACGAAGTGTTCATGTCCGGCACCGCCGCCGAGATCACGCCGGTGCGCTCGGTCGACCGCAAGGCGATCGGCAAGGGCGCGCCCGGGCCGATCACCAAGGCGTTGCAGCAGGCGTTCTTCGGCCTGTTCGACGGTCGTACCGAGGATCGCTGGTCCTGGCTAACGCCCGTGCACAGCGAAGCCACGGCGCAGGAGGCTGCGTGATGGCAAGGACACTCTTCGAGAAAGTGTGGGACGCCCACGTCGTCGTTCCCGAAACCGTCGACACGCCGGCGGTGATCTACGTCGACCTGCACCTGGTGCACGAGGTCACCTCGCCGCAGGCGTTCAGCGAGCTGCGCGAGCGCGGACTGACGCTGCGCCGGCCCGACCGCATGCTCGCCACGCTGGATCATTCCACCCCGACCCTGCCGACCAACGCCGACGGCAGCCGTCCGTATGCGAACGCCGAAGCGCGGGCGCAGGTCGCGCAGCTGGAAGCCAATTGCCGCGAGTTCGGCGTCGAGCTGCACGGCTGGGACAGCGCCGACCGCGGCATCGTGCACGTGATCGGCCCCGAGCTGGGCGCGACCCAGCCCGGCATGACGATCGTCTGCGGCGACAGCCACACCTCCACGCATGGTGCTTTCGGAGCCTTGGCATTCGGCATCGGCACCACCGAGGTCGGCCACGTGATGGCCACGCAGTGCCTGCTGCAGCGCAAGCCGAAGACCATGGCGATCCACGTCGACGGCCAGCTGCCGCCGGGCGTGGGCGCGAAGGATCTGATCCTGCACATCATCGGCACGATCGGCGTCGATGGCGGCACCGGCTATGTACTCGAGTACCGCGGCGCGGCGATCGAGGCGCTGTCGATGGACGAACGCATGACCGTCTGCAACATGTCGATCGAGGCCGGCGCGCGCGCCGGGCTGATCGCGCCGGACGAAACCACCTTCGCCTGGCTGAAAGGCCGGCCGCGCGTGCCGCAGGGCGCCGCGTGGGACGCGGCGGTGGCGACATGGCGTGCGCTGCGCAGCGACGACGGCGCGCGCTACGACCGCGAGGTGCGCATCGACGCCGGCGCGGTGAAGCCCACCGTCACCTACGGCACGCATCCGGGCATGGCGATCGCGATGGATGCACCGGTGCCGGCAGCGACGAACGCGCAGGAGCGCCGCGCGCTCGACTACATGCAGAGCAAGGCCGGCCAGCCGATGCAGGGCACGCCGGTCGACGTGGTGTTCGTCGGCAGCTGCACCAACTCGCGCCTGTCCGACCTGCGCGAAGCGGCGCGCGTACTGCATGGCCGTCGCATTGCCAGTGGCGTGCGCATGCTGGTGGTGCCCGGCTCCGAGGCGGTGCGCCGCGATGCCGAGCGCGAAGGCCTGCACCATGTGTTCACCGCCGCCGGCGCCGAGTGGCGCGTGCCGGGCTGCTCGATGTGCATCGCGATGAACGGCGACCTGGCGCAGCCGGGCCAGCTGGTGGTGAGCACATCCAACCGCAACTTCGAGGGCCGCCAGGGCAAGGGCGCGCGCACCGTGCTGGCCAGCCCGGCCACCGCCGCCGCGTCGGCGATCGCGGGGCGCATCGCCGATCCGCGCGAGTACACGACGCAGGAGCAAGCCGCATGAAACCCGTCACCCGCCTCCACTCCCGCACCGCCGTGCTGGCCGACGAGAACATCGACACCGACCGCATCATCCCGGCGCGCTTCCTCACCACGACCACGCGCGAGGGGCTGGGCAAGCTGTGCTTCCACGACTGGCGCTACCAGGCCGACGGCAGCGACAACCCGGCGTTCCCGCTGAACCGGCCGGAAGCGCGCGGCTGCTCGATCCTCGTCGCCGGACGCAACTTCGGCTGCGGCTCCTCGCGCGAGCATGCGCCGTGGGCGCTGCTGGACTACGGCATCCGCGCGGTGCTGTGCAGCGAGATCGCGGACATCTTCCGCGGCAACGCGCTGAAGAACGGCCTGCTCGCCATCGTCATCGACGAACTGGAACACCGCTGGCTGCTCAAGCACCCCGGCATCGAGCTGAGCATCGACGTGCGCGAACAGTTCATCGCGCTGCCCGATGGTGGCCGCATTCCGTTCCGGCTGGACGCGTTCGCACGGCACTGCCTGCTCAACGGCGTCGACCAGCTCGGCTACCTGCTGCAGCAGGGTGAGGCCATCCATCGGTATGAACAACAGGAGCAAGCGGCATGAAGGCACGCATCGTTACCCTGCCCGGCGACGGCGTCGGCCCCGAGGTCACCGCCGCCGCGGTGGCCGTGTTGAAAGCCGTGGCCGCGCGCTGCGAGCACGTGTTCGCGTTCGACGAACAGCTGATCGGCGGGATCGCCATCGACGCCACCGGTGAGCCGTTGCCGGCTGCATCACTGGCTGCCTGCAGGCAGGCCGACGCGGTGCTGCTCGGCGCCGTCGGCGGTCCGAAGTGGTCCGATCCGAACGCAGCGGTGCGGCCCGAGCAGGGCCTGCTGGCGCTGCGTGCCGCGCTCGGCGTGTACGCGAACCTGCGTCCGCTGCAGGTACATCCGTCGCTGGCGAACCTGTCGCCGCTGAAGAACGACAAGCTGAAGCACGTCGACGTGCTGTTCGTGCGCGAACTCACCGGCGGCGCCTACTTCGGCGCAAAGACGCGCAGCGACGACGCCGCCACCGACGAGTGCAAGTACACCGTGGCCGAGATCGAGCGCGTGGTGCGCCGCGCATTCGAACTGGCGCGCGACCGCCGCCGTCACGTCACCTCGGTCGACAAGGCCAACGTGCTGGAGACCTCGCGGCTGTGGCGCAGCACGGTGCAGCGCATCGCCGCCGACTATCCCGACGTGAAGCTCGAGCACCAGCTGGTCGACTCGATGGCGATGCTGCTGCTGACCCAGCCCAACCGCTACGACGTGGTGGTCACCGAGAACCTGTTCGGCGACATCCTCACCGACGAGGCCGCCGCGCTGGCCGGCTCGCTCGGCCTGCTGCCGTCGGCGTCGCTGGGCGACGGCCGACGTGGACTGTACGAACCGATCCACGGCTCCGCGCCCGACATCGCCGGCCAGGGCGTGGCCAATCCGGTCGGCGCGATCCTTTCCGCCGCGCTGCTGCTGCGCCACTCGCTGGGCCTGGAAGCCGAAGCGGTGGCGATCGAAGCGGCGGTCGAGCAGGTACTGCGCCACGGCCCGCACAGCCGCGACATCGGCGGCAGCGCCGGCACCGATGAAGTGCGCGACGCGGTGCTCGCGGCGATCGAGGACCACGCCGACAACGCCGCCGCGTTCTTCTGCGGAGCACGCGCATGCGGATGATGCCGCCAGGTTTCCCCGGCGGGCACACGGACGTGCCCGCATTTTCTGCCGCCCCCTGCGTGCTTCCGGCGCCGGACGGTTCGTGCACGCCGCGATGGCGCCGATCCCCGTCCCGTCCAGCCACCTCCCTCGCACGCAGGGGGCGCTTTTCCTTCTTCACCCAGCGGAATCGCCATGCGCAGTGATCTGATCAAGAGCGGCCCCGACCGCGCACCCGCCCGCGCCATGCTGCGCGCCACCGGCCTCGACGACGAGGCGATCGCACGGCCGCTGGTCGCGGTGGTGCACACCTGGTCGAACGTGAGTCCGTGCAACCTCAACCTGCGCGAGCTGGCGGTCGAGGCCGCGGCCGGCATCCGCGCCGCCGGCGGCACGCCGGTCGAGTTCAACACCATCGCGGTCACCGACGGCATCGCGATGGGCACGCCGGGCATGCGCTCGTCGCTGATCAGCCGCGAAGTGATCACCGACTCGATCGAGCTTGCCGTGGACGGCCACTGCCTCGACGCGATGGTGGTGCTGTGCGGCTGCGACAAGACCATCCCGGCCGCCGCGATGGCGCTGGCGCGGCTGAACATTCCCGGCGTGGCGTTGTACGGCGGCAGCATCGCGCACGGCACGCACGACAACCATCCGATCACCATCCAGCAGGTGTTCGAGGCGGTCGGCGCGCACGGCGCGGGCAGGATCAGCGACGAGGAACTGACCGCGGTGGAACGCGACGCCTGTCCCGGCGCCGGCGCCTGCGGCGGCCAGTTCACCGCCAACACGATGGCGATGGTGCTGTCCACGCTGGGCCTGTCGCCACTGGGCTACAACGACATCCCCGCCACCCATCCGGCCAAGGGCGCCGCCGCGTTCCGCTGCGGCGAGCTGGTGATGGAGTGCCTGCGCGAGAACCGCACCCCGCGCGAGCTGATCACGCGCAGCTCGATGCGCAACGCGGCGCGCATGGTCGCCGCCACCGCCGGTTCCACCAACGCGGTATTGCACCTGCTGGCGATCGCGCGCGAGGCCGGCGTCGAGTGGACGCTGGAGGATTTCGAACCGGCCTCGGCGCATACGCCGGTGATCGCCGACCTGCTACCCGGCGGCCGCTACACCGCAGTCGAACTGTTCGGCGCCGGCGGCAGCGCGCGGGTGGCGCAGGAGCTGATCGCCGCCGGCATGCTGGAGGACGCGCCCACCGTCACCGGCCGCTCGCTGTTCGACGAAGTCGCCGCCGCGCCACGCGCCGAAGCGCAGGACGTGGTGCATCCGGTGAGCGCGCCGCTGAAGCCGCGTGGCGGCTACTCGATCCTGTACGGCAACCTCGCACCGGAAGGCTGCATTTTGAAACTTGCCGGCAAGGGCGCCACCCACTTCGAAGGCCGCGCCCGCGTATTCGAAAGCGAGGAGCAGGCGTTCGCCGCCGTGCAGGCCGGCGACATCGCCAAGGGCGACATCATCGTGATCCGCAACGAAGGCCCGGCCGGCGGCCCCGGCATGCGCGAGATGCTCGGCGTCACCGCCGCGCTGATCGGCCGCGGGCTCGGCGACGACGTGGCGCTGATCACCGACGGCCGCTTCAGCGGTGCCACCCACGGCTTCATGGTCGGCCACATCGCGCCGGAAGCCGCACGCGGCGGGCCGATCGCGCTGCTGCACGAAGGCGACCGCATCGTGATCGACGCGGCGCGCCGCGAGATCGCCACCGACGCCGACCTCGCCGCCCGCCGTGCGCTCTGGCAGGCGCCGCCACCGAAGGTCAGCCGCGGCGCGCTGGCCAAGTACGCGCTGCTGGTCGGCTCCGCCTCCGACGGCGCCACCACCCATCCCGGCACCACCGTTTCCACCCCCAGGCACACCCATACCGAAACCCACCAGGGAGTCACCGCATGAGCAGCAACAACATCCTCGCCTCATCCCGCATCGCCGTGCTCGGCTACGGCAGCCAGGGCCGCGCGCACGCGCTGAACCTGCGCGACTCCGGCCTCGACGTGGTGGTCGGCCTGCGCCCGAACGGCCCGACCTGGCACAAGGCCAAGGCCGATGGCTTCAAGGTCGCCGAACCGGCCGAGGCGGTGAAAGGCGCCGACCTGGTCGCCGTGCTCACCCCCGACATGGTGCAGCCGACGCTGTACAGGGAGTCGATCGAGCCGAACATCAAGCCTGGCGCCGCGCTGCTGTTCGCGCATGGCTTCAACGTGCACTTCAGGCAGATCGAACCGCGCGCCGACATCCGCCCCGGCCAACTCGGACGCGATGTAATCGCCCGGCCGCTCCAGCTCATGGCGATGGCCGACCAAGAGCCATTCGCGCCCGAAGATCGCCGCCATCTCCCGGGCATAGATCTCGGGGTCCACATACCAGTCGCTGTCGAGCGTCGTCGTGAAGCGGGCGCTCATGATCAGGCGATCCATTCCGAGACGGGGGCGCGCGCCTCATGCAGCGGCTGCGCGATCACATCGACCAGGGTCGGCGAGGCGGATTTCGAGGGCGGCCTTCAGCGCCGGCCGCAATTCGCGCGGATCCTCGACGCGCCAGGCCTTGAGTCCATAGGCTTCGGCGATGCGCGCATGGTCGCTGCGGTCGAAATCGACCGAGAAATAGCGCTCATGGAACTTGGTCTTCTGCCCCGCCTTGATCCAGCCATAGCTGGCATTGGAGAAGACGACATAGGTGATCGGCATCTTGAGCCGCATGACGGTCTCGAGCTCGCCGACCGTGAATCCAAAAGCGCCGTCGCCCATGGCGGCGACGCATTTGACGCCGGGCCTGCCGATCGAGGCGCCGATCGCGGCCGAGAGCGAATAGCCCAGCGCCCCATGGGCGCGGTTGGAGATGAAATGCCGCCCGGCGCGGCGCTGTTCGTAGAAGGCCGAGAAATAGGGACAGGGCGTGCCGGGATCGGCGATCAGGATCGCGTCTTCGGGCAACAGGCGCTGCAGCTCGGCCACGACACCGCCG
>CAVPQF010000126.1:0-17550 GCA_963707225.1 uncultured Gammaproteobacteria bacterium | reverse complement strand
CGATGAAGTGCACCGCGAACTCGTCGCACAGCGCGCGCAGGCCGGTCAGGTAACCGGGGTGATACATGCGCATGCCGCCGGCGCACTGCACCAGCGGCTCGACGATTACCGCACAGGTTTCGTGCGCGTGGCGTTCCAGCAGCGAGCGCAGTTCGCCGAGGCGGCGTTTGGCCGTCTGTTCGGGCGACTCGCCGGGCTCGCCCTCATACGCGTCCGGCGACGGCGCCAGGAACGGGGTCAGCAGCAGCGGCGCGTAGGTCTTGCGATACAGCGCCACGTCGCTGACCGACAGTGCGCCCAGCGTCTCGCCGTGGTAGCTGCCGGTCAGCGCGATGAAGCGGGTCTTCTCGCCGTGGCCCTGGTTGAGCCAGTAGTGGAAGCTCATCTTCAGCGCCACCTCGATCGCCGCCGAGCCGTTGTCGGCGTAGAACACCCGATCCAGCCCGGGCGGCGTGATGCGCACCAGTTCCTCGGCCAGTTCGATCGCCGGTTCGTGGGTGAAGCCGGCGAAGATCACGTGTTCCAGCGTGCGTGCCTGTTCGGCCAGCGCGGCGGCGATGCGCGGGTTGGCGTGGCCGAACAGGTTGGTCCACCACGAGCTGATGCCGTCCAGGTAGCGCCGGCCGTCGGCGTCGATCAGCCAGGCGCCTTCGCCGCGCACGATCGGCACCATCGGTACGCTCTCGTGGTCGTGCATCTGCGTGCAGGGATGCCAGACGTGTCGCAGGTCGCGCGCGGCGAGGGCGGCGTTGCCGCTTGCAGGATTGTTCATCCAGCTATCATCGGCGCTGCGCGACGGACGCTCAAGTCCGCGCGTCGCTCACTCCGGGAATCGACGCTTGAAGCCACTGCGAAAATGCCTGATCGGCCTCGGCGTGCTGATGCTGGCAGCCGCCGTGCTGCTGTGGTTCCTGCCGGCACGCTGGGCGCTGCCGTGGATCGAGCCGAAACTGCACGGGCTGCACCTGCAGCGGGTGCAGGGCACGTTGTGGCATGGCCGGGCCGACGAAGTAGTGGCCGCCGACGGGCAGGCGCAGGGGCGACTGCAGTGGCAGTTGTCGCGTCGGGCCCTGCTCGGTCAGGTTCGGCTGCAGTTGCAGTTCGAGGGGCCTCGACTCGCGTTTTCCGGCGAAGTCCGGCGGCTGCCGGATGGCCAAATCGAAGTGAGCGGCGCGAATGTGCGCGCCGAGCTATCGGCGTTGCCCCATGTCGCGGTGTCGCCATGGGGGCAGCCACGCGGCGAGCTTCAGGCGACGATCGACCACGCCCTGTTGCAGGCCGGCTGGCCCATGCAACTGCAGGCGCAGGCGCAATGGCCGCAGGCACTCATGCACACGCCGGAAGGCGACGTGGCGCTGGGCACGCTGCAGGCACGGGCGAGCGCGCAGGGCGGGGTGATCCGGGCGCAACTGCACGACGACGGGCACGGCCCGCTGCACGCCGATGGCGAACTGCAGCTGAGCCCGCTTGGCTGGCGACTGGACGCGACGCTGCGCGCCCGACAGACTGACCCGGCATTGCGCCGCTGGCTGGCCAGGCTGGGTCCGCCGGCGGCCGACGGCAGCGTGCACATCCAGCGCCGCGGCGGACTGGCCGGCGGCGCGCCGACCCCATCCACGAACTGAAGGACGCGAGACGAGCATGAACCCGGATATCGCCGCAACGGCCCTGGCGGCCGCCCGCGAGGCCGCCGCGGCCGCGGCCGAGGTGATCAGGCACTACTGGCGGCGCGGCGTCGAGGTGGAGCTGAAGTCCGACGCGACCCCGGTGACGATCGCCGACCGCGAGGCCGAGCAGGCGATCCGGCGGATCCTGCAGGCGGCTTTGCCGCAGGCGTCGGTCTATGGCGAGGAGTTCGGCCTGGACGGCGAACGCGGCGGCCTGCTGTGGCTGGTCGATCCACTCGACGGCACCAAGAGCTTCGTGCGCCGCACGCCGTTCTTCTCCACCCAGATCGCGCTGATGGACGGCGACGAGCTGGTGCTCGGCGTGTCCAGTGCGCCGGTCTACGGCGAGACGATGTGGGCCAGCGCCGGCGACGGCGCGTGGCTCGACGGCGAGCGCGTGCGCGTGGCGGACACCACCGGGATCGCGCAGACGTCCATCTCCATCGGCAACGTGAAGAGCCTCACCGGCGACGCCCGCTGGGATGCGCTGGGCGCGCTGATCCGCGACAGCAACCGCATTCGCGGCTACGGCGATTTCTGCCATTACCACCTGCTGGCGCGCGGCAGCCTGGACCTGGTGATCGAGTCGGACGTGAACATCCTCGACGTTGCCGCCCTGGCGGTGATCGTGCGCGAGGCCGGCGGCGTGTTCACCGATCTCGACGGCGCAGCATTGACGCTGGATACGCGCAGCGTGCTGGCCGGCACGCCGGCGATCCACGCGCAGGCCCTGCAGCGCCTGCGGCGCTGAGTGGCGCGAGCTAGAATGCCCGGATGCGCAAACTACCGATCATCCACGCCACGCGCGACGTCACCGACAGCCATTTCCTGCACGTCGAGCAGCTCGACCTGGAGTTCGCCAACGGCGAGCGGCGCACCTACGAGCGCCTGAAGGGCAGCGGCCTGGGCGCGGTGATCATCGTGCCGATGCTGGACGACGACACCGTCCTGCTGGTGCGCGAATACGCCGGCGGGCTCGGCCGCTACGAACTCGGCCTGCCGAAGGGCCGGCTGGATCAGGACGAGACCGCCGAGCAGGGTGCCGAGCGCGAGCTGAAGGAAGAGATCGGCTACGGCGCGCACAAGCTGAAGATCCTGCACAACCTGTCGCTGTCGCCGTCGTACATGACGCACATGGCGCACGTGGTGCTGGCGCAGGACCTGTATCCCGAGAAGCTGGTCGGCGACGAGCCGGAAGAACTCGAAGTGGTGCCGTGGAAGATGTCCGAACTGCACACCTTGCTCGGCCGCGACGACGTGACCGAGGGGCGTTCGATCGCCGCGCTGTTCATGGCCCGCGAGTATCTCGCCGGGCGTTTCCAGCGCACATGAATACGCCGCCCGGAAGTGCTCCGCCCGAGCTGGCCCGGCAGGTCGGCGCGATCGCCCGCGCCGCCGGCACGGCCATCCTCGAGATCTACCACAGCGATTTCGCGGTGCAGACCAAGGCGGACGCGTCGCCGCTGACCGCCGCCGACCTGGCCGCGCAGCAGGTCATCATGGCCGGCCTGGCCGCGCTCGAGCCGGTACTGCCGGTGCTGTCGGAGGAAGCGAAGGCCTTGCCATGGTCCGAGCGCCGGCACTGGTCGCGCTACTGGCTGGTCGATCCGCTCGACGGCACGCGCGAGTTCGTCAAGCGCAACGGCGAATTCACCGTCAACATCGCCCTGATCGACGACCACCGCAGCGTGCTCGGCGTGGTGCTGGCGCCGGTCAGCGGCGAGCTGTATGCCGCCGCGCTGGGGCAGGGCGCCTGGCTGCAGGTGCCGGCCGATGGTTCGTGGCAACGCATCCGCACGCGCCCGCTGGGGCAGCCGCCGCTGGTGGCCGGCAGCCGTTCGCACGGCGGCGTGCAGGGCGGCGTGCTGCAGCGGCTGATCGGCGGCGAATACCAGCTGGTGCCGCTGGGCTCGTCGCTGAAGTTCTGCCTGATCGCGCGTGGCGCGGCGGACGTCTATCTGCGTCTCGGCCTCACCAGCGAGTGGGATACCGCCGCCGCGCAATGCGTGCTGGACGAGGCCGGCGGCGCGGTGCTCGACCTGGCCGGCCAGCCGTTCCGCTACAACCGCGGCGAGTCCCTGCTGAATCCCGAATTCATCGCCGTCGGCGACGGCACGATCGACTGGGCTGCGCGGTTGCAGGCGCCATGAGCGAACCGGCCCGGCACAGTCTGGACGACCTGCTCGCCATCATGGCGCGCCTGCGCGATCCCGAGCGCGGCTGCCCGTGGGACGTGCAGCAGGATTTCGCCTCGATCGCGGCGTACACGATCGAGGAGGCCTACGAGGTTGCCGACGCGATCGACCGCCGCGACTGGCACGACCTGCGCGACGAGCTGGGCGACCTGCTGCTGCAGGTGGTGTTCCACGCGCAGATGGCGGCCGAGCAGGGCCTGTTCGATTTTGCCGACGTCGCCCACGCGATCAGCGCCAAGATGCTGCGCCGCCATCCGCATGTTTTCGGCGACACGCGCTACGCCGACCTCGACGAGCAGATGCAGGCGTGGGAAGCGATCAAGACGGCCGAACGCGCGGACAAGGGCGAGCCGGCCGACGCCAGCGCGCTGGCAGGCGTCTCGGCCGGGTTGCCGGAATGGAAGCGTGCGCAGAAGCTGCAGCAGCGCGCCGCGGCCACCGGTTTCGCATGGCCCGGTCCCGAACCGGTACTGGCCAAGCTGGCCGAGGAGGTGGACGAGGTGCGCGCGGAATTCGCCAACGGCGCCGACCCGGCGCGCTTGCAGGACGAGATCGGCGACGTGCTGTTCGTGATGGTGAACCTGGCGGGCCATGCCGGCGTCGATTTCTCGCAGGCGCTGCGCCATGCCAATGCGAAATTCGAACGGCGTTTCCGCCAGATGGAGCAGCTGGCGGCGACCGACGGCGCGGCGTTCGGCGAACGCACGCTGGGCGAGCAGGAACAGCTGTGGCAGCGCGCCAAGCAGACGGAACGCAAACCCTGAGCCTGCGCGATGGCGCCACGCCATCGCGCAGGTCGTGGAAGTTACTTGGCCGCCGGCGCCGCGGCCCTGTCGGCACGGTGCTGCTGCCAGGCGGCGCGCATCTTCTCGCGCTCGGCACGCATCTTCGCCTCGTTGGCCAGGTTTTCGTCCAGTCCCTTGCGCAGCGTGGCGATCGCCTGGTCGACGTTGGCCGGTTGCGCCTGCAGGCGGGCCAGGCGCTTGTAGACGTAGTCGCGCACGCGCGGATCCTGCGACCTGGCCAGCACGTCGTTGTAGACCGCCGCCATCTCCTTGCTGCGGCCGGACTGCATGTACAGCCGCTCCAGGCCGTGCAGGTCGCCGATCACGCCGTTGCGCCGGTGATCGAAGCGGTGCATGCGCATGCCGTGGTCACGATCGCCGTGATGCGTGCGCATGTCCTTGCCGGCCATCGCGGACGGAGCCGACGACGGCGGGGGCGGCGTATCCTGGGCCATCACGAACGAAGTCGATCCGGCGATCAGCACGGTCAGCACGGAAGCAAGCAGGGTTTTGCGGTGCATGGTGTGTTTCCTCGGTAGGTAGACTGGAAAACGCGGCCGGCTCCGCCACGTTGACCGGCGCATTCATGCGTCCGTCAGGCTTGCAACCCTTTTGCCGCCGGCCGCATCTCAGGCAGGTCGACAACCCCGGGAGAGTTCCATGCGCCGTCTTTTCACCGCAGCCCTGCTGCTCGCTCCGCTCGCCGCCTTCGCCGCCAGCCCGTGCAAGTACGAGGCGCCGCGCAACCTGCAGCTCGATCTCGCCGGCGTGCGCGGCGTGCAGATCGACGTGAACAGCCAGGACCTGCACCTGACCGGCAGCGACAACGCCAGGGGCCTCACCCTCACCGGTCGCGCCTGCGCTTCCGAACAGGCGATGCTGGACAAGCTGCAGGTCACCCAGCGGCGCGAGGGCGACCAGCTGCTGATCGATATCGGCAACACCGGCGGTTTCAGTTTCAGCCTGTTCGGCGGCAACACCTATTCGAGTCTCGAGGTCACCGTGCAACTGCCGGCCAACCTGCCGGTCACCGTGCGCGTGGGCTCCGGCGATGCCGACGTCAGCGGCGTGCAGCAATTGCAGACCAGCGTGGGTTCGGGCGACCTGCACGTGCGCCAGGTATCCGGCAAGTTCGCCACCAGCGTGGGTTCGGGCGACGTCGACGCCACCGACGTCGGCAGCCTGGATCTGGGCTCGGTGGGCTCCGGCGATTTCAAGGCCGAAGGCATCAAGGGCGACGCCCGCATCGGCAGCATCGGCTCCGGCGACGTCACGTTGCGCAACGTCGGCGGCAGCGTGCATGCCGATACGTTGGGTTCGGGCGACCTCGAAGTGAGCGACGTCGGCGGCGATTTCAGCCTCGGCGCCAAGGGCAGCGGCGACGTCAACCACTCCGGCGTGAAGGGCAAGGTCAGCGTGCCGCACGACGACGATTGAACCCGCGGTCCCGGCCGGCGATCTTGTAGGGCGGGCACTGCCCGCCGTGCTTTTGGGCGATGCGCACAATGCGAGAGCGGCGGGCACTGCCCGCCCTACGAAGCCGGAGCGAACGGCGCCGCGCACTTCGGTGCGCCTATGGGTGGCTCCCGCGCCAGGCCAGGTACACCAGCGGCGCGCATACCAGCAGGAATGAAATCGACACCAGGTGCAGCAGCCGCAGGCCATGCGGCTGCTTCGCCAGGCGCAGCGCGATCAGGTTCGCCAGCGAGCCGATCGCCACGCCGAAACCGCCCACGTTCACCGCCACCGCCAGCGCGATCGCGTCAGGCGCGCGCTCCAGCAGCAGCACCGTCGCCGGCACGTTGCTGATCAGCTGCGAGGCGACGATGCCGCTGGCATACAGCGTCAGTGGCTGGCCGAAGTCGAGCCGGTCCAGCGCCTGGTGCACCAGCGGCAAGTTCGCGAAGTGGCCCAGGCCCAGGAAGATCGCTGCGAACGTGAGCAGCAGCAGCCAGTCGATCCGCGCCAGGCTCGATCGCGCCAGCAGCGCGAACAGCGCCAGCAACAGCAGCGCGCCCAGCGGCGCCTGGCCGTATTCCATCAGCAGCACCATGCCGACCAGCGCGGCCATCGAGCACATGCCGAGGCGGCTTGAAGCCACCACGCCGTCGATCCGTTCCGGGCTCAACGCCACGCGCTCGCGCGGCAGCCACAGCCAGGCGAACGCCGCCACCAGCACGAACATCACCGCCGCGGCCGGCAGCATGGCTGCCGCGAAATGCAGGAACGGCAATTGCGAGTGCTGCCACAGCAGCAGGTTCTGCGGGTTGCCGATCGGGCTCAGGGTGGAACCCGCGTTCACCGCCAGCGCCTCCAGCACCACCATGCGCAGCACCGGCAGGTTCGAGACGGCGCCGATCGCCAGGGTCAGCGGCACGATCAGGAACAGGCTCACGTCGTTGGTCAGCACCATCGACAGCAACGCCGTCGCGGACACCAGCAACAGGCCCAGGCTGCGCAGCGAATGCGCGCGTGCCACCACGGCCACCGCCGCATGCTGCACCAGCCCGCTGTCGCGGATGCCCTGGATCGCGATCAGCAGGCCCATCAGGCCGGCCAGGGTCGGCAACTGCAGCCAGTGCCGATAGCTCGCCAGCGGTTGCGGATCGAGCAGCGCCAGCGCGATCACCAGCGTTGCGAACAGGCACAGCAGCCACTCCTCCTTGAGGCGCTGTCGTGTGCGGCTTGCAATCATCGGGAAATCCGCTGGGGTGTCGGCGTACTTTATCAGCCCGTCCTTGGTCAGCCTGGCCTTCGGTGCCGGCTCAGCCCTCGCGCAACAACCGCATCGGCGGCGTGCGGCTGACCTTGCGGGTGCCGGCCAGGCCCAGCAGCATCACGACCAGTCCGGCGCCGACGGCGCCGCCGACCAGTGGCCACAGCGGCGGCACGAAGTTCTCGATGTGGAACACCGCCTGCCCCAGCCACACGCCGGCGCCGGCGGCGCCGAGTGCGGCGGTGAGGCCGGCGACCAGGCCGAGCAGGGCGAACTCGCAGGCGGCGGCCACGCGCAACTGCGCGCGGCGTGCGCCCAGCGTGCGCAGCAGCGCGGCTTCGTGGCGGCGTTCGGCGGCGCTGGCGGCCAGTGCGGCGGCCAGCACCAGCGCGCCGGCGAGCAGGCTGAAGCCGAGGATCCAGCGCACCGCGTTGCCGACCCGGTCGACGATCTCGCGCACGCGGTCGAGCAGCGAGTCGACGTCGACCAGGCTGAGGTTGCTGTAGTCGCGCGACAGCTGCGCCAGTTCGGCCGCATGCCCGCGCGGCAGGTGGAAGCTGGCCAGCCAGGTGTGCGGAAGCTCGCCGGCGTGGGCGGGGTCGAGCAGCAGGAAGAAGTTGACCCGGAACGAGCTCCAGTCGACCTTGCGCACGCTGCCGACCTTCGCGTCGATGCGGCCTTCGCCCACGTCGAAGCGCAGCGTGTCGCCGATCTTCAGCGCGAACATGTCGCGCCACATGGTGTCGATCGAGACCTCGGCCTGCGCCGGCTGCGCGCCTTGCCAGCGGCCGGCGATCACGTCGTTCGCGGGCGGCAGCTCGGCGGACCAGGACAGCCGCAGCTGGCGGTCGGTCCAGTCCTTCGCGCGTTCGTCGGCAAAGGCGAGCTGGTCGATCGGGCGGCCGTTGATCGCGGTGAGCTTGCCTACCGCCAGCGGCAGCATGTTGAGCTGGTCGCCGCCGATGTTGGCCAGCGCGTGCTCGAAGCCGGCGCGCTGGTCGTCCTGCAGGTTCAGCGCGAACCAGTTCGGCGTATCCGCCGGCAGCTCCTGGCGCCAGCCCTGCAGCAGCGCCGGCGCCACGATCGCCAGCAACAGCAGCGCGCACAGGCCCAGGCTGAGCGCGGTGGCCTGGATCACGCTCAGCGCCGGTCGCCGTGCCAGCGCGGCCAGGCCCAGCCGCAACGCCGGGTGCGCGCCCGGCGCAATGCGCCGGGCCAGCCACAGCAGCAAGCCGGCCAGCAACGCCGCGATAAGCGCCACGCCGAGCAGGCTGGCGGCGAGGATGCCGGCCAGGGTGAGCGAGCTGCTCTGGCTCCAGATCAGGCCCAGCGCCACCAGCGCAGGAATCAGGTACAACGCATCGAAACGCCGCACCCGCCGCTGCATGCTCTGGCGGAATACCGCCACCGGGGGCACCTCGGCCAGCCGCGCCAGCGGCGGCAATGCGAAGCCGACCAGCACGGCGATGCCCATCGCGGCGGCGGCGAACGACGGCGCCAGCGGCAGCACGGTCGGCACGTTGCCGAACAACTGGCTGGCCAGTAGCCAGGCCAGTTGCGACAAGCCCAGCGCGAGCAGGATGCCGAGCGCGGTGGCCGGTACGGCGAGTGCGCCCAGCGTGCCCAGCAACAGCCCCAGCACGCGCCGGCGCGGCGTGCCCAGCGCGCGCAGCAGCGCCACTTCGGCGGTCTTGCGCCGCGCGTAGCGCTGTGCGGACAGCGCGATCGCGATGCCGGCCAGCAGCGCCGAGAGCAGGGCGGTGAGGCGCAGGAACGCACCGGCGCGGTCGAACGACGTGCGCATGCGCTCCTGGGTCTGCTCCGGTGTGATCAGCTGGGCGCCTTGCGGCAGCGCGGTCGCCTGCGCCCAGTCGCGCCAGGCCTGCACCGCCGTCGGCGTGCCGGCCAGCAGCAGGCGGTGGCGGGCGCGGCTGCCCACGCCGAGCAGGCCGGCCTGTTCAGCGTCGGCCAGGCTCATCAGCGCGCGCGGCGCCAGCGCCAGCAGCTCGCCGCCGTCGGGCTGGCGCACCAGTTCGGCGGCGATGGTCAGCTCGCGCCCGCCGAGTTGCAGCGGCTGGCCGACTTGGAGGCCCAGCGCCACCAGGGCACGGTGGTCGAGATAGACCTCGCCCGCGGCCGGGGCGTGGCCGTTGCGCGTGCGGCCGGCGGCGTCGCGCAGCTCCAGCTTGCCGCGCAGCGGATAGTGCGCGTCGACCGCCTGCACGTCGAGCAACTGGGTCTGCTCATGGGCGAACGCCACGCTGGGGAAGCCGGCGGTGCGAGCGAGTTGCAGGCCGTCCTGGCGTGCCTGGTCGGCGAAGGCGGCGGGCAGGGCCTGCGGCGACGACACGCCGATGTCGCCGCCGATCAGTTCGGCGGCGCTGGCCAGCATGCCGCGTTCGATCCGCGTCGCCAGCGTGGCGACCACGCCCAGCGCCACCACCGCCAGCACCAGCGAGGCGGCCAGCGTGCGCAGTTCCGGCAGGTGCCATTCGCGGCGCAGGCTGCGCAGGGCGAGCAGCAGCATCTTCATGCCTGCGCGTCCGTGCCGGACGCCACGACGCGGCCTTCGTCCAGCTCGATCCCGCGATCGCAGCGCGCGGCCAGGGTCGCGTCGTGGGTGACCAGCACCAGGGTGGTGTGGTGCTCGCGGTTCAGCGCGAACAGCAGGTCGCAGACGTGATGGCCGGTGGCGGATCGAGGTTGCCGGTGGGTTCGTCGGCGAACAGCACGCGCGGGCCGTGCACGAAGGCGCGCGCGAGCGCGACGCGCTGCTGTTCGCCGCCGGACAGCTGGGCCGGATAGTGCCGCGCCGCGCGCCCAGCCCCACCGCTTCGAGCGCGGCGCGGGCGCGCTCGCGCGCATCGCTGCTGCCTTGCAGTTCCAGCGGCAGCATCACGTTTTCCAGCGCGTTGAGCGCGGGCAGCAACTGGAACGACTGGAACACGAAGCCGACCATGCGCCGCGCAGCCGCGCGGGCCTCCTCGTCCAGCGCGAACGTCGTTGCCGTCGAGCAGCGATGCTGCCGCTGCTCGGCATGTCCAGCCCGGCGAGCAGGCCGAGCAGGGTGGACTTGCCGGAACCGGACGCGCCGACGATCGCGAGGCTCTCGCCCGGCTGCACCTGCAGGCTGACATGGCTGAGGATCTCCAGCCTCCCCTCGGGGCCGTTGACCGACTTGCTAACATCGCGGGCTTCAAGAAGCGGCCGGGAAGAATCACTCATGCGTCAATGCCTGTGGTTGCTGGTTTTTCTGTGCGGCATCGGCAGCGCCCAGGCGGCGGCGCCGAAAACCGTGCTGGTGCTGGGTGATTCGTTGTCCGCCGCGCACAACATCCCGGTCGAGGCCGGCTGGGTGCATCTGCTGGATGCGCGTCTCAACCAGATGGTACCGAAGTGGACCGCGATCAATGCCAGCATCAGCGGCGAGACCTCGCTGAGCGGGCGCAACCGCCTGCCCGCGCTGCTGGCGAAGTACCGCCCGCAGGTGCTGGTGCTGGAGCTGGGCGCCAACGACGGCCTGCGCGGCCTGCCGCTTCCGGCGCTGCGCGACAACCTCGACGCGATGATCCGGCTCGCGCAACGGGCGAAGGTGCGCGTGCTGCTGGTCGGCATCGAGCTGCCGGTGAACTACGGGCCGCAATACCGCGACGGCCTGCGTGCGGTCTATGCCGACCTGGCGCGGGCCCGCCGTACCGCACTGGTGCCGTTCCTGCTCGAGGGCATCGCACTCAATCCCGCACTGATGCAGGACGACGGCCTGCATCCGGTCGCCAGCGCCCAGCCGCAGGTGCTGGATACCGTCTGGAAACCGCTGCAGCCGCTGCTGCATTGAGCGACAAACCGAACCTGCTCTGAATCCCGTTTTCCCGTTTTCACGCTACCCTCACCAGCTCGCCGCTTAGATCTTCACTTATGTGAAATCATGGCAAGGAGGACGAGATGACCGTACATGACGAGCAAGCGGGATTGATTCTACTGGTCGAGGACAACCGCCAGATTGCCGAAATGGTGGGCGAATTCCTGGAGCGGCGCGGTTATTCGGTCGACTATGCCGCCGACGGCGTCAGCGGCCTGCACCTGGCGGTGTCCAACAGCTACGACGTGCTGGTACTGGACCTGATGCTGCCGGGCCTGGATGGCCTGGAGGTCTGCCGCAAGCTGCGCAAGGAGGCCAAGAAGTCCACGCCGGTGCTGATGCTGACCGCCCGCGACACGCTGGAAGACAAACTGTCCGGGCTCGAGGCCGGTGCCGACGACTACCTCGTCAAACCCTTCGAGGTGCGCGAGCTGGAGGCGCGGCTGCGCGCGCTGATCCGCCGCGACCGCCGCCAGGTTTCCACCGAGGTGCTCAGCGTCGGCGACATGACCCTGGATACCGCCACGCTGCGCCTCACCCGCGACGGCCAGGAACTGACCGTGTCGCCGATCGGCCTGAAGCTGCTGGCGATCCTGATGCGCGAGTCGCCGCGGGTAGTCAGCCGGCGCGACATCGAGCGCGAGATCTGGGGCGATACGCTGCCCGACTCGGACACCTTGCGCTCGCATCTGTACAACCTGCGCCGGGTCATCGACAAACCCTTCGCGCGGCCCCTGTTACACACGATCCATTCGGCCGGCTATCGTCTCGCGGATCTCGAATCGGAAGTGGCCTCTTCGCCCCAGATGGCCTGACATCGACACGGCGCATACAGGTAGGCGCACACAGGTAATGGATAGCAGGGTCAACGCAGTCACCTTTCGTGTGGGCGCCTTCCGCCGGCGCATTGCGCGGGTGTTCGCGCTGCAGTTCCTGATCGTCGCCGTCGTCTGCATCCTCGGCATCTACGGCGTCGCTCCCACGGTCATCGTGATTGCGGTGATCGTGATCACCACCGGCCTCGCCTGGATGGCCACCCGGCGCGAGTGGCGACCGGTGCGTGCCCTGGCCCGGATGGTGAACCGCTGGGACGGCCAGCCGCCGGACCCGGAATCGCTGAACCTGGAGCAGTTGTCCACCCATACCGATGCCGACGTGGCTTCGCTGGCACAGGGGCTGCACGGCTTCGCCACGCGCCTGGCCAGTTACAACCAGCGTGAGCGCAGCTTCACCCGCGATGCCAGCCACGAGCTGCGCAGCCCGCTCACCGTGATCAAGATGTCGGTCGACATGCTCGGCGAGGAGGAGGGCCTCAGCGATTTCGGCGTGCGCTCGGTGTGCCGGATCAAGCGTGCCGCCCGCGAGATGGAAGTGCTGGTGCAGGCGCTGCTGATCCTCGCGCGCGAGACGGACGCTTCGGCCGACGACCGGTATTTCGTCGTCAACGACGCGTTGCGCAAGGAACTGGAGTCCGCCCGCGAACTGCTGTCCGGCCGGCCGATCGAGCTTGTGCTGGAGGAACCGGCCCGCTTTGCGCTGCAGGGCTCGCCGCAGGCGTTCTCGGCGCTGTGCTGGCAGCTGATCCGCAACGCCTGCCAGCAGACCGAGCAGGGCAGCGTGGTGATCAGCGTGCTGCCCGGCATGGTCAGCGTGCGCAACCGGACGACCCCGCAGCTGTCCGGCGACGACGGCCACCCCCTGCGCGTTCACGGCGCCGACCGGCATGGTTTCGAGCTGGCCATTGCACAGCGGATCAGCGACCGCTTCGCATGGCCGCTGGAACTGCAGTCGGGCTACGGGCAGGAAAACATCGCCCGCATCCGCTTTCCACGCCCACTGCCGGCCGATGCGCCGGCAGAATCCGCTTTATAGGTTCATGGGGCGGCGCCGTCCGCCCCGTGCGGAGGTTTGCGTCAGCCGGCTTGCAGCGCCGGGGCCATGGCGAAGGCGCAACCGGTCTTCGCCTTCACGTCGTCGAGGCTGACGCCGTCGTTGAGCTCGATCAGGGTCAGGCCCTTGCCCTTCTCCACCTCGAACACGCACAGGTCGGTGATGATCAGGTCGACCACCTGCTTGCCGGTCAGTGGCAGGTCGCACTCGGTCTTGATCTTCGGGCTGCCGTCCTTCGCGCAATGCTCCATCAGCACCACCACGCGCTTGACGCCGCTGACCAGGTCCATCGCGCCGCCCGGGCCCTTGACCATCTTGCCCGGCACCATCCAGTTGGCCAGGTCGCCATGGCAGGACACTTCGAGTCCGCCGAGGATCGACAGGTCGATGTGGCCGCCGCGGATCATCGCGAACGAGTCGGCGCTGGAGAAGAAACTGGAGCCGGGCACGGTGGTGATGGTCTGCTTGCCGGCGTTGATCAGGTCGGGGTCGAGCTGGTCCTCGGTCGGGAACGGGCCGATGCCGAGCAGGCCGTTCTCCGATTGCAGGGTGACGCTGACCCCGTCGGGGATGTAGTTCGCCACCAGGTCGGGATGCCGATGCCGAGGTTCACGTAGAAACCGTCGCGCAATTCCTTCGCGGCGCGCCGGGCCATCGCCACGCGGACCGGGCTTTCCTTGCCTGCGGCGACACCGGCGATGGTGCGGAACTCGATGCGCTTCTCGTACTTCGCGCCCTGCACGATGCGGTCGACGTAGATGCCCGGCACGTGGATGTTGTTCGGGTCCAGTTCGCCGACCGGCACCAGGCGTTCCACCTCCGCCACGCAGGCCTTGCCGCAGGTGGCGATCATCGGGTTGAAGTTGCGCGCGGTCTTGCGGAACACCAGGTTGCCGTGGGCGTCGCCCTTCCACGCCTTGACGATGGACACGTCGGCATGGATCGCCTCTTCCAGCACGTATTCCTTGCCATCGAACACCCTGGTTTCCTTGCCCTCGGCCAGCCTGGTGCCGAACGCGGTGCGCGTGTAGAAGCCGGGAATGCCGGCGCCGCCGGCGCGCAGCTTCTCGGCCAGCGTGCCCTGCGGAGTCAGGTGCAGCTCCAGCTCGCCGGCCAGCACCTGCCGCTCGAACTCCTTGTTCTCGCCCACGTAGGACGCGACGACGCGCTTCACCTGATGCGTCTTCAGCAACGGGCCCATGCCGAAATCGTCCACGCCGGCGTTGTTGCCGACGATGGTCAGTCCCTTGGTGCCGGCTTCCAGCAGCGCGCCGATCAGGTTCTCGGGGATGCCGCACAGGCCGAAGCCGCCGGCCGCGATCGTCATGCCATCGAACAACAGGCCATCAAGGGCTTTCGCCGCGCTGGGGTAAACCTTGTCCATTGCCGTGCCTTCCTCAGGGAGAGTCAGCTGCGAAGGATACGACGGATTGGCCGCGGCCGGCCTCGTACCAAGGTCGCAGGCCGGTCCGCCGGCGCGCCACGGACGCTCATAACCTTATGCCATTTCGCAAGTTCGCAGCGCGCCGCCGGGTCGATACGCTGATCCTCCCCGACCGGACCGGAGACGGCGATAATCAAGCTCCCTGCATGGCTGGCACTCGCGGCAATCCTGGCGACGACCACGGCGATCGCCAGGGAAGTGACCCTGCTGAACGTGTCGTACGACCCCACCCGCGAACTCTATCGCGACGTGAATGCGGCCTTTGCCGCGCAGTGGAAGGCGCAGCACGGCGACAACGTCACCATCGAGATGTCGCATGGCGGTTCGGGCAAGCAGGCGCGCTCGGTGGCCGACGGCCTGCCGGCCGACGTGGTCACGCTGGCGCTGGCCGGTGACATCGACGCCATCGCCGACCACGGGCTGCTGTCCAGGGACTGGCAGCGGCGGCTGCCGCAGAACGCCTCGCCGTACACGTCGACCATCGTGTTCCTGGTGCGCAAGGGCAATCCGAAGGGCATCCGCGACTGGCCCGACCTGATCCGACCCGGCGTGCAGGTGATCACGCCGAACCCGAAGACTTCCGGCGGCGCGCGCTGGAATTTCCTGGCGGCGTGGGGCTACGCGCTGAAGCAGCCGGGCGGCAACGAGGCGAAGGCGCGCGCGTACGTGCACGAACTGTTCAAGCACGTGCCGGTACTCGACACCGGTGCGCGCGGCGCCACCAACACGTTCGCCCAGCGTGGCGTCGGCGACGTGCTGCTGGCGTGGGAGAACGAGGCGCTGCTGGCGCAGCGTGAGCTCGGCAAGGACACGTTCGAGATCGTGGTGCCGTCGGTGAGCATCCTGGCCGAACCGCCGGTGGCGGTGGTCGACCGGAATGCCGACAGGCACGGTACGCGTGCGGTCGCCGAGGCCTACCTGAAATTCCTGTACTCGCCCGAGGGGCAGGCGATCGAGGCCAGGCACTTCTACCGGCCGCGCACGCCACAGGTGGCACGGCAGTTCGCCGAGCAGTTCCCCAGGGTGAACACTTTCGCCATCGACGAGGTGTTCGGCAGCTGGCGCCAGGCGCAGGCGAAGTTCTTCGCCGACGGCGCGATCTTCGACCAGATCGGCCCGGGCAGTTGAGCCGCATGCGCCGCCGCATCCTGCCGGGGCTCGGCCTCAGCCTGGGTTACGCGCTGGCGTACCTCGGGCTGATCGTGCTGCTGCCGCTGGCGGCGCTGGCGTGGAAGGCCTCCGGCATAGGCTTCGCCGGCTTGCTGCACCTGCTGGCGTCACCGCGCACGCTGAGCGCACTCGGGCTCAGCTTCGGAGGCGCGTTGCTGGCGGCATCGATCAATACGCTGGCCGGCCTGCTGGTGGCGTGGGTGCTGGTGCGCTACCGCTTCCCCGGCCGGCGCCTGTTCGACGCGCTGATCGACCTGCCGTTCGCGCTGCCGACCGCCGTGGCGGGCATCGCGCTGACCACGCTGTACGCGCCGAACGGCTGGCTCGGCGGCGGGCTCGCCACGCTCGGCATCAAGGTGGCGTACACCCCGCTGGGCGTGCTGCTGGCGATGGTGTTCGTCGGCTTTCCGTTCGTGGTGCGCACGCTGCAGCCGGTGCTCGAATCGCTCGAACGCGACGTGGAGGAAGCCGCCGGGAGCCTGGGGGCGCGGCGCTGGCAGACCTTCCTGCGGGTGATCCTGCCGCTGTTGCTGCCGGCCCTGCTGACCGGCTTTGCACTGGCGCTGGCGCGCGCGGTGGGCGAGTACGGCTCGGTGATCTTCATTGCCGGCAACATCCCGCTGCACTCGGAGATCGCGCCGCTGCTGATCGTGCAGAAGCTCGAGCAGTTCGACTACGCCGGCGCCGCCGCGCTCGGTGTGGTGATGCTGCTGGCCTCGTTCGCGCTGCTGCTGGCGATCACGCTGCTGCAGCGCTGGAGCAGCCGCTGGACGGAGCCGGCACGGTGAGCACGCGTCGGCCGGACGCCTGGCGATCACTGCTGCGCGGCGCGCTGGTGCTGGCGGCGGTCGGCTTCATGGCGCTGTTCCTGCTGCTGCCGCTGGCGACGGTGTTCATCGAGGCGTTGCGCGCCGGCGTGCGCGCGTGCCTGGCCAGCATGCGCCAGCCCGAAACGCTGGCGGCGATCCGGCTGACCCTGCTGGTGGCGGCGGTCGCGGTGCCGCTCAACCTGGTGTTCGGCGTGGCGGCGGCATGGCTGATGGCGCGTTTCGCGTTCCGCGGCAAGGCACTGCTGGGCGCGCTGATCGACCTGCCGTTCTCGGTGTCGCCGGTGATCGCCGGCCTGGTCTACGTGTTGCTGTTCGGTGCACAGGGCTGGTTCGGGCCGTGGCTCGACGCGCATGGCGTGCGCATCATCTTCGCCGTGCCGGGGCTGGTGCTGGCGACGGTGTTCATCACCCTGCCGTTCGTGGCGCGCGAACTGATCCCGCTGATGCAGGCGCAGGGCAGCGAGGAGGAACAGGCCGCGCGCGTGCTCGGTGCGAACGGCTGGCAGATGTTCTTCCGCGTCACCTTGCCGAATATCCGCTGGGCGCTGCTGTACGGCGTGCTGCTGTGCAACGCCCGCGCGATGGGCGAGTTCGGCGCGGTGTCGGTGGTGTCCGGCCACATCCGCGGGCTGACCACCACGATGCCGCTGGAAGTGGAGATGCGCTACAACGAATACGACTTTGCCGGCGCGTTCGCGGTGGCCTCGCTGCTCGCGCTGCTGGCGCTCGTCACGCTGGCCGTGAAGACCCTGCTGGAATGGCGCTATGGCAGCGAGATCACCGCCCATGCACCGGGCGGCCACTGAGGGACGCCGCATGACCCTGGAACTTTCCCGCCTGCGACGCCGCTACAGCGATTTTGCCGCGCTGGACGATGTCAGCCTGACCATCGCGCCGGGCGAATTCCTCGCCCTGCTGGGGCCGTCCGGTTCCGGCAAGACCACCTTGCTGCGCATCCTGGCCGGGCTGGACTATCCCGACAGCGGCGGCGTCT
>CAVPQF010000125.1:0-40172 GCA_963707225.1 uncultured Gammaproteobacteria bacterium | reverse complement strand
GGCCGCCGGGCTGACCTTCGGGCACAGCCACGACAATCCGATCGACGAGGCCACCCACCTGGTGCTGGCCAGCCTGCACCTGCCGCCGGACATCCCGCCGGCGTACGGCGCGGGCCGGCTCACCACGGCCGAGCGCGCGAACGTGCTGGCGCTGATCGAGCGCCGCGTCAGCGAGCGCCTGCCGGTGGCCTACCTGGTCGGCGAAACCTGGTTCGCCGGGCTGAAGTTCAAGAGCGACCGCCGCGCGCTGGTGCCGCGTTCGCCGATCGCCGAGCTGATCGAGTCGGGCTTCGCGCCGTGGCTGGACGAGCGCCACATCGAGCGCGCGCTGGACCTGTGCACCGGCTCGGGCTGCATCGGCATCGCAATGGCCGAGTACAACCCCGAGTGGCAGGTCGACATCGTCGACATCAGCGAAGATGCGCTTTCGCTGGCGCGCGAGAACATCGTGTTCCAGCATGTCGAGGGCCGCGTCGAGGCGATCCAGTCCGACCTGTTCGCGGGCGTGGCCGGGCGCAAGTACGACCTGATCGTCTCCAACCCGCCCTACGTCACCGAGGACGAATACGCCGCGTTGCCGGGCGAATACGCGCATGAGCCGAAGCTCGGCCTGACCTCCGGCGCCGATGGCCTGGACCTGTGCCTGCGCATGCTCGACGAGGCGGCCGCCCACCTCACCGACGACGGCCTGCTGATCGTCGAGGTGGGCGAGAGCGAGCACGCCCTGGCTGAGCTGTTGCCGGAAGTGCCCTTCATCTGGATCGAGTTCAAGGTCGGCCCGATGGGCGTGTTCGCGCTGGAACGGCGCGACCTGGTCGAGCACGCCGCGGCGATCCGCGCGGCCGCCGCCGCGCGTCGTCCGGGCTGAGCGATGGAGCTGGTCACGGCGCGGCTGCGGATCGACGCGTTGCGTCCGGCCGATGCCGGGGCCCTGTTCGCGTATCGCGCCGATCCCGCGGTGGCCCGCTACCAGGGCTGGTGTCCGGCCGACGTCACCGCCGCTCGCGAGTTCATCGTCGCGCAGCCGCTGCAGCCCGGGCACGGCTGGTTCCAGCGTGCGATCCGCCTGCGTGAAGACGGCCAGTTGATCGGCGACCTCGGCGTGGACCTGCCGGAGGATGCCAGGGACTCGGTCGGGTTCGGCATCAGCATCGCGCCAGCCGGGCAGGGCCATGGCTACGCCAGCGAGGCCGTGCGCGCCGTGTTCGAGCAGGTATTCGGCCCGTTCGGCCGGCATCGCATCCACGCCTCGGTCGACCCGCGCAACCTGGCCTGCATGGCACTGCTGTGCGGGCTCGGCATGCGCCAGGAGGCACATCACCGCGAGAGCCTGTGGCTGCAAGGCGAGTGGGTCGACGACGTGATCTTCGCCCTGCTGGCGCGCGAATGGCAGGCAACCGAACGCCATCGCGGGTAAGCTGTCCCGATTACCTGATGGACGTCCAAACCCCGTGTCCAGCAATTCCTTCGGCAAACTGTTCACCGTCACCACCTTCGGCGAAAGCCACGGGCCGGCGATCGGCTGCGTGATCGACGGCTGCCCGCCGGGACTGGCGCTCGCCGCCGAGGCATTCCGCAGCGACCTCGATCGCCGCGCCACCGGGCGCAGCCGCTACACCTCGCAGCGGCACGAGGCGGACGAGGTGGAAATTCTTTCCGGCGTGTATGAAGGCAAGACCACCGGCACGCCGATCGCGCTGCTGATCCGCAACACCGACCAGCGCAGCAAGGACTACGGCGACATCGCGCAGAGCTTCCGGCCCGGCCACGCCGACTACACCTACTGGCAGAAATACGGCATCCGCGATCCGCGCGGCGGCGGGCGTTCCTCGGCGCGCGAGACCACCATGCGCGTGGCTGCCGCGGTGGTCGCCAAGAAGTGGCTGGCCGAGCATCACGGCGTGCGCGTGCGCGGTTACCTGGCGCAGATCGGCGATGTCGTGCCGGATGCGTTCGGCTGGGACGCGGTGGAGCAGAACCCGTTCTTCTGGCCCGATACGGCCCAGGTGCCGGCGCTGGAGAACTACATCAATGCGCTGCGCAAATCCGGCGACTCGGTCGGCGCGCGCGTCAACGTGGTCGCCGACGGCGTGCCGCCGGGCTGGGGCGAGCCGATCTACGGCAAGCTCGACGGCGATCTCGCCGGCGCACTGATGTCGATCAACGCGGTCAAGGGCGTGGAGATCGGCGATGGCTTCGCCGCAGTCGCCCAGCGCGGCAGCGAGCATCGCGACGAGATGAGCATGGACGGCTTTGTGTCCAATCATGCCGGCGGCATTCTCGGCGGCATCAGCAGCGGCCAGCCGGTGATCGCCTCGATCGCGTTGAAGCCGACTTCCAGCATCCTGATTCCCGGCCGCAGCGTGAACCTGGCCGGGGAACCTGTGGAGGTGGTGACCAAGGGCCGCCACGATCCCTGCGTCGGCATCCGCGCCACCCCGATCGCCGAGGCGATGGTGGCGCTGGTGCTGATCGATCACGCGCTGCGCCATCGCGCCCAGTGCGGCGACGTGGGTGCGGTGGCGCCGCGCATTCCGTGATGAATCGACTGCCGGAACCGTGCCGATGACCGACAAGCCACGCGTCTGGGTCTCGCGCCCCACCTTTCCGGGCATCGTCGCCCGGCTCGAACCGCACTTCGAGGTGACGGTCGAGCCGGAGGAACGCAAGTTCAGTGCGGCCGAGCTGGCGGCCAGGCTGGCGGCGCAGGACGCGGCGATCGTGGGCCTGAAGGACCGCATCGGCGCGGCGGAAATCGCCCAGGCGACACGGCTGCGCATCGTCGCCAATCTCGGCGTCGGCTACGACAACCTCGACCTGGACGCGCTCAGCGCCGCCGGCATTGCCGCCTCCAACACCGCCGACGTGCTCAACGAAAGCGTGGCCGACTACGCCTGGGCGCTGCTGCTCGGCTCCGCGCGGCGCATGAATGCGGCCGAGCGCTGGCTGCGCGCCGGGCACTGGAAGGCCACCGAGTTCAAGGCATGGCTGGGCACCGACGTGCGCGGCCGCACCCTGGGCATCCTCGGCATGGGCCGCATCGGCCAGGCGATCGCGCATCGCGCGGTCGGCTTCGGCATGCCCGTGCTGTATCACAACCGTTCGCCGCTGCCCGAGGCGACCGAGCGCGCCTGCAACGCGTGCTTCGTCGACAAGCAGCAGTTGCTGCGCCAATCCGATTTCCTGATGCTGGTGCTGCCGCTGACGCCGCAGACCCGGCACGCCATCGGCGCGCCCGAACTGGCGCTGATGAAACCGACCGCGGTGCTGGTGAACGTGGCCCGTGGCGGCATCGTCGACGACAAGGCGTTGGCGGCGGCCCTGCGCGAGCGGCGGCTGGCCGCGGCCGGGCTGGACGTGTTCGAAGGCGAGCCGGCGCTGCATCCGGGCCTGCTCGAACTGGACAACGTCGTGCTCAGCCCGCATATCGCCAGCGCCAGCACCGAAACGCGCCGTGCGATGACTGCCCTGGCCGTGGACAATGTGCTGGCGCTGTTCGGCCATGGTCCGCATGCCGGGCGGCCACCCACCATCCTCAATCCCGACGTGCTGGCCTGACGGCCGGCACGACCTACCCACCCTGAGCGAAGAACACCACCCATGAGTCAGAAGAGCAGCTACAAGGTCGCCATGGTCGGCGCCACCGGCGCGGTCGGCGAGACCGTGCTGGCGATCCTCGCCGAGCGCGAATTCCCGATCAGCGAGCTGGTGCCGCTGGCCAGCGAGCGTTCGGCCGGCGGCAAGGTCAGCTTCGGCGGCAAGGACATCACCGTGCAGCTGCTGGACACCTACGATTTCGCCGGCGTCGACATCGCGTTTTTCTCGGCCGGCGGCTCGGTCAGCCGCGAGCACGCGCCGCGCGCGGCGGCGGCCGGCGCGGTGGTGATCGACAACACCTCCGAGTTCCGCTACCAGGACGACATCCCGCTGGTGATCAGCGAGGTCAACCCGCACGCGATCGCCCAGTACACCAGCCGCGGCATCATTGCCAACCCGAACTGCTCGACCATGCAGATGCTGGTGGCGCTGGCGCCGATCCACCGCGCGGTGCAGATCGAGCGGATCAACGTGGCCACCTACCAGTCGGTATCCGGCGCCGGCCGCAGCGGAATGGAGGAGCTGGGCCGGGAGACCGCGGCCTTGCTGAACTTCCAAAGCGTGGAACCGGGCAAGAAATTCCCGGCCCGGATCGCGTTCAATGTGATCCCGCAGATCGACGATTTCCAGCCGAACGGCTACACCAAGGAAGAAATGAAGCTGGTGTGGGAGACCCGCAAGATCCTGGAGGACGAGTCGATCCAGGTGAACCCGACCGCGGTACGCGTGCCGGTGTTCTATGGCCATTCCGAGGCAGTGCACATCGAGACCAGCGACAAGATCACCGCCGAACAGGCCCGCGAGCTGCTGCGGCAGGCGCCGGGCGTGGTGCTGGTGGACGAGCGCAAGCCGGGCGGCTATCCGACCCCGGTAGGCGAGGCGGCCGGCAACGATGCGGTGTTCGTGGGGCGCATCCGCGAGGACATCTCGCACGAGCGCGGGCTGGATCTGTGGATCGTCTCGGACAATATCCGCAAGGGCGCGGCACTGAATGCGGTGCAGATCGCCGAATTGCTGATCGAGGACTATCTCTAAGATGCGTTTGATGCAGCTCATTGTCATCGTTGGATTTATGATGGTTTCGACGGCCTGGGCCAGTGGCCAGGCGAAGTCGGTGTCGGCGGCGCCGGCAGCGGTGAAATCGCCGGCGGCCACCCAGCAGCAGCTGACCCGCCGCCAGGCCGAGGTGAAACGGCTGAAGCAGGACCTCGACCGGCAGGAATCGAACAGCCAGCGGGCCAGTGAGCGCCTGCAACAGCAGGACCATGCCATCGCCGAGCTGCAAAAACAGCTGCATGAACTGCAGGCCAGACCGGCCCCGGACTCGCATTAGAAAGTGTCGCTGCGGTGAGAACACACCGCAGCAATGCACTGCAAGTATTCGCCGCAGCTATTGTTGATTGGCCTGCATATAACTAAAGTGGCACCTCGCTTGGGGTCGTGGTCGCCATTGCGGCAACGCCATTAAATAAACTCAGAGTTGCGCCAGGATCGTTCGGGGGAACACGCAATGAATCGTTCGTTGAAATTGTCGATGCTGATCGCGCTGGCGCTGGGCGGCAGCCAGGTCATGGCCATGGATCTTGGTCAGATCCAGGTCAAGTCGGCACTGGGACAGCCGCTGCTGGCCGAGATTCCCCTGCATCCCGACAGCCCTGCCGAGCTGCAGGGACTCACCGTCCAGTTGGCTTCCAGCGAGGAATTCGCCCGCGCAGGCATCGTCGGCGGGCGCACCTCGATCCCGTTGCATTTCAGCGTGGCGAATGCCGGTGCCGGCCGCCCGGTCATCCGCATCACCAGCAGCGCGCCGGTGGATGACCCCTTCCTCGACCTCCTGATCGAAGTGAACGGCAAGGCTGGCAAGAGCGTGCGCGAGTACGCCATCCTGCTCGACCCGCCGAATGCGCCGGCGACAACCGCCGTCGCGGCCGCGCCCGCGCCGAGTCGGCCCACGCAGCGCCCGAAGGCTCCGGCCGCGGCGCCGGTGGCGGCCCGGCCCAAGCCGGCGGCACCTGCGCCCGCGCCCGCGCCGAAACCGGCGGCACCGGTGGCCAGCAACGGCCAGTACGGTCCGGTCGAGCGCGGCCAGACGCTGTCGGGCATCGCGCGCAGCGTGGCGCCGGCCGGCGTCGACGTGCAGCAGGTGATGCTGGCGCTGAAGCAGGCCAACCCGGACGCGTTCTACCGCGACAACATCAACGCGCTGAAGAGCGGCGCGGTGTTGCGCGTGCCGACGTCGGCCGAGGCGCAGGCCATGACGATCGCCGCCGCCGTCGCCGAAGTGCGCCGGCAGAACAGCGACTGGCGTGCCGGCGTGCCGGGCAAGCCGGCGGTCGTGGCCGATGCCGCGACCCGCGCCCCCCGTTCCAGTGCGCCGGCCAGCGCGCCGGATACCGGTGACAGGCTTGCGCTGGTGCCGGCGAAGGAAGGCAGCAGCACGGGAACCCGCGGCGGCGGTGCGGGCGACAAGGCCAGCGCCAGCCTTCGCCAGGACCTCCTGCGTACCCAGGAAAGTCTGGCCAGCCTGCAGCAGCAGAGCACCGACCTGAAGACCCGCCTGAAGGACCTGGCGGACATCAACAGCAAGAACGAACGTCTGCTGTCGCTGAAGGACAACGAGATCGCCGAGCTGCAGGCCAAGCTGGCCGCCGCGCGCAAGGCTGCCGGCATGCCGCCGGCCGCGGCCAGCACGGCGAAGGCCGTCGCGGCGACGTCGCCGGCGGAAGCCAACCTGGAAACCGCCACCGCCAGCACCGCCGCCACCGCGGCTGCGGCGCCGGTCGCCGCGGGTTCGACCGCGGCGGCCACGCCGGCGGGCGCATCCAGCGTGGCCAGCACGCCGGCCCGCGGCGCGTCCGTGGTCACCACGCCGATCGCGACGCCGGCGCCGGTCAAGCCGGTGGAGAAGCCCGCCGCTCAACCGGCTGCTGCTGAGCAGCCGTGGTACATGCAGACCTGGGCCTGGGGCGTCGGGGCCGGCGCGATCGTGCTGCTGATCCTGCTGGCGATGCTGGGCCGTCGACGCAAGCCGGATGCTGCCGCCTCGAAGTCCGCCTCATCGCTGGCGGACCGTTTCGGTTCGACCGCCGCCACCGACCAGGACCTCCTCGGCGACGATGTCGACCAGGACGAATTGCTCGACCAGCTGGCCGAGCACCCGGACGACATCGGGCTGCACCTGGAGCTGGTCACCCTGTACTACTCGCGCCGCGACGTCGAGCATTTCGAGGCCGCCGCCGAGGCCATGCACGCCCATATCACCGACCCGCAGCAGGACGAGTGGCAGGACGTGTTGCACATGGGCGAGGACCTGGTGCCCGGCCATCCGCTGTTCGACCATCACGCCGAGCCGGTGGCGCATGACGATGCCGAGGCGCGCGGCGAGTTCAACATCGACGACTATGCCGACGGGAGCGATGCGCCCACCGTCGTCTCCTCGATGCCGCCGTTGCCGTCGAACAGGCCGAAGCGGGTCAGCGAGTACAACTTCAATTTCGACCTGACCCAGGCCACCGCCGAATCGGCACCCCGTCCGGCGCCGGCATCCGACGACGCCACCGTGGTCGCGTCGCTGGCGGCGGATCGTCCGACCCCTGCCGAGCCGGCCGCGAGCTGGCACTTCGACGAGGCGGACAGTGCGCCGCTGGCCGACGACGGCCACGACATGGGCGAGTTCAACGACGATCCGGTGGACACCAAGCTCGACCTGGCCCGTGCGTATATCGACATGGGCGATGCCGAGGGCGCCCGCGCCATGCTCGGCGAGGTGGTCAAGGAAGGCAGCCAGATGCAGAGGGACGTCGCCAAGCGCCTGCTCGACAGCCTGCACTGAGTCGCCAGGTACACCTTGCGGGATGAATCGGGCCGGCTTCTGCCGGCCCGATGCCGTTGCGGCCTGCTAATCTTTCTTCTTCTCCCGGCGGATTCCTGCACGACCCCATGCGCATTGCTCTAGGCATCGAATACGACGGCACCGATTTCAACGGCTGGCAGCGCTTGAAGACGGACGTCAGCGTGCAGGGTGTGCTGGAACAGGCCTTGTCGAAAGTCGCCGATCATCCGGTCGAGGTCAGCTGCGCGGGACGCACCGACGCCGGCGTGCATGGCCGCTGCCAGGTCGTGCACTTCGATACCGAGGCGCGCCGCCACATGCGCGGCTGGGTGCTGGGCAGCTGTTCCAACCTGCCGGCCAGCGTGGCGGTGCTGTGGGCGCAGCCGGTGCCGGGCAGTTTCCACGCGCGTTACGCCGCACGCAGCCGGCGTTACCGCTATCACATCCTCAACCGGCCGGTGCGTGCGGCGCTGGACGCGCGCTACGTCGCCTGGGAACGCCTGCCGCTGGATGCGCCGCGCATGCATGCCGCCGCCCAGGCCTTGCTCGGCGAGCATGATTTCAGCGCGTTCCGTGCCTTGTCCTGCCAGGCCGCGCATCCCCGCCGCAGCGTGCTGGCGGTGAGCGTGCGGCGCGAGGGTGAACAGTTGTTCGTCGACATCGAGGCAAACGCCTTCCTGCATCACATGGTGCGCAACATCGTCGGCTCCCTGCTGCTGATCGGCCGCGGCGAGCAGCCGGTGGAGTGGCTGGCCGAACTGCTGGCCGGCCGCGACCGCCAGGTGGCCGGCCCGACGGCGCTGGCTTCGGGGCTGACCTTCGTCGGTCCGCGTTACGAGGCGCACTGGGGCCTGCCGCCGGAAGTCTGCCTGATGGGAGCCGGCCCGTGACCCGCATCAAGTGCTGCGGCATGACCCGGGTCGGAGATGCGCTGCTCGCCGCACGCTTGGGCGCCGATGCGATCGGGCTGGTGTTCGCCGCGCGCAGCAAGCGGCAGGTGACGCTGGCGCAGGCGCGCAGGATCGTCGTGGCGCTGCCTCCGTTCGTGACCACCGTTGCGTTGTTCATGGACGACGAAGCGAACCTGGTACGGCAGGTGCTCGATGAAGTACAGCCTGCGTTGCTGCAGTTCCACGGCGACGAGAGCGACGGCTGGTGCGCACAGTTTGGCCGTCCGTTCCTGAAAGCCATCGCGATGGGCGAGGGCGCGTCGGCGTTGCCGCGGTTGCACGACTACCCGCAGGCCGCCGGCCTGCTGCTGGACGGCCACGCGGCGGGCGAAGCCGGCGGCAGCGGCAAGGCCTTCGACTGGTCGTTGCTGCCGCGCGGGCTGGCGCAACCGCTGATCCTGGCCGGCGGCCTGCATGCCGGCAACGTGGGCGATGCCGTGCGCACGGCGCGCCCGTGGGCGGTGGACGTGGCCAGCGGCGTGGAGTCGGCGCCGGGGATCAAGGACCCGGCACGACTGGCAGCCTTCATCCGTGCGGTGCGCACGGTCGACACGGAATAGCAGCGTGCCAGTCGCGATCGAGGAACATCACGATACCGGCCAGCCGATCGCACTCGCCGACCTGGTCGGCCGCGAGAGCCCGCTGGTCATCCGCGGCCTGTGCCGCGACTGGCCGATGGTAGCCTGGGCGCGGCAGTCGGACACGGCGTTTGCCCAGGGGCTGGCCGTGCTGGACAACGGCAGCGAGGTCGATGCGCTGCTGATGCCGCCGGACGAGGGCGGGGTGATCGGTTACAACGCGGCGTTCGACGGCTTCAACTACGCGCATCACCGCGTCTCGGTCAGCCAGGGCCTGCAGCGGCTGGCGCAGTACAGCCGCCAGCCTGACGCGCCGGGCCTGGCGATACAGAGCGCGCTGATCTCCGCCTGCCTGCCGGGGTTGCTGGACGATCACGCGATTCCGTTTCTCGAGCGCGGCATCCAGCCGCGCATCTGGATCGGCAACCGGGTCACCACGCCGGCGCATTTCGACGAATACCACAACATTGCCTGCGTGGTGTGCGGCGTCCGACGCTTCACCCTGTTCGCCCCGGAGCAGGCGCGCAACCTGTACGTCGGGCCGCTGGATTTCGCGCCCACCGGCGCGGCGATCGGCATCGCCCGGCTCGATCGCCCGGACGATCCGCGCTACCCCCGCCTGAAGCTGGCGCTGGCCGAGGCGCAGGCGGCGGATCTGCACCCCGGTGACGCGATCTACATCCCGCCGATGTGGTGGCATCACGTCGAATCGCTGGAGCGGATCAACGCGCTGGTGAACTACTGGTGGAAGCCCGTGCCTGCCGGCGGCTATGCCCCGAACACCGCGCTGGGCTGCCTGATGCATTGCATCCTCACGTTCCGCTCGCTGCCGCCGGCGGAGCGGGCCGCGTGGAAGACGTTGCTGGATCACTACGTGTTCGGCGACGACGATCCCGCCGCGCATGTCCCTGCCGACCGGCGCGGGATACTCGGTCCGCTCACGCCCGCGCAACTGGCCGAATTGCGTGAAACCATCCGGCGCTATCTGTGACCCCTTCCGCCGGGCTTGCCGCTAAGATGGCCGCTTGCCGCAGTGCGGCATGCCAACGAGTGAGGACATGAGCAAGATCGTGGATTACAACGCCTACCCCGACGCGCACGGCCGCTTCGGCAGCTACGGCGGCAGCTACGTTGCCGAAACCCTGATGGCACCGCTGGCCGAACTGACCGACGCCTACCTGCGCCTGCGCGACGATCCGGCCTTCATCGCCGAACTCGACCGCGACCTCAAGCACTACGTCGGCCGGCCCAGTCCGATCTATCACGCCGAGCGCTTGTCGCAGCACGTCGGCGGCGCGCGCATCCTGTTCAAGCGCGAGGACCTCAATCACACCGGCGCGCACAAGATCAACAACACCGTCGGCCAGGCGCTGGTCGCGCGCAACATGGGCAAGACCCGCATCATCGCCGAGACCGGCGCCGGCCAGCACGGCGTGGCCAGCGCCACGGTGGCCGCGCGGCTGGGCCTGAAGTGCGTGGTCTACATGGGCGCGGTGGACATCGAGCGGCAGAAGATCAACGTCTACCGCATGAAGCTGCTCGGCGCCGAAGTGGTGCCGGTGACTTCCGGTTCGAAGACGCTGAAGGATGCGCTGAACGAGGCGATGCGCGACTGGGTCACCAACGTCGCCGACACCTTCTACATCATCGGCACGGTGGCCGGGCCGCATCCGTACCCGCTGATGGTGCGCGACTTCAATGCGATCGTCGGGCGCGAGGCGCGCGCACAGATGCTGGAGCAGTACGGCCGGCTTCCCGACGTGCTGACCGCCTGCGTCGGCGGCGGCTCCAACGCGATCGGCCTGTTCCATGCGTTCCTCAACGATGCCGACGTGCGCATCGTCGGCGCCGAGGCGGCAGGCGAGGGCATCGCCACTGGCCACCACGCCGCCTCGCTGGCCGCGGGCCGGCCCGGCGTGCTGCACGGCAACCGCACCTACGTGTTGTGCGACGACAACGGCCAGATCACCGAGACGCACTCGGTCTCGGCCGGCCTCGACTACCCCGGCGTCGGCCCCGAGCACGCGTTCCTGAAGGACGCCGGCCGCGCCGATTATGTCGGCGTCACCGACGACGAGGCGCTGGAAGCGTTCCACCTGCTCGCGCGCACCGAAGGCATCCTGGCCGCGCTGGAATCCAGCCACGCGGTGGCGCAGGCGATCAAGCTGGCGCGTGACTATCCGAAGGACGGCATCGTGCTGTGCAACCTGTCCGGCCGCGGTGACAAGGACGTGCACACGATCGCCGCGCGCGAAGGAGTCGAGGTATGAGCCGCATCGACCGTCGCTTCGCCGCACTGAAAGCCGCCGGCCGTACCGGCCTGATTCCGTTCGTCACCGCCGGCGATCCGTCACCGCAGCACATGGTGGCGCTGATGCACGCGCTGGTCGACGCCGGCGCCGACCTGATCGAGCTGGGCGTGCCGTTCTCCGATCCGATGGCGGACGGTCCGGTGATCCAGCACGCCAGCGAGCGGGCGATCGCGCAAGGCGTGGGCCTGGCCGACGTGCTGGGCTGGGTCGCCGCGTTCCGCCAGCGCGATGCGGACACGCCGATCGTGCTGATGGGCTACCTCAACCCGGTCGAGATCCATGGCTATGCCCGCTTCGCGCAGGAGGCCGTGCAGGCCGGCGTGGACGGCGTGCTGCTGGTCGATTGCCCGCTGGAAGAATCCGCCGTGTTGCAGCCGCTGCGCGACGCCGGACTGCAGCAGATCCTGCTCGCCGCGCCGACCACCGAACCCTCGCGTATGGCGCAGTTGTGCGGTTCGGCCGAGGGTTTCCTGTACTATGTCTCGTTTGCCGGCATCACCGGTGCGGCTCACTTGAGCACCGGCGACATCGCGGCACGCGTGGCCGATATCCGGGCCCATGCGAAGGCGCCGGTGGCGGTGGGTTTCGGCATCCGCGATGCGGCGAGCGCGCAGGCGATCGCCGGTTTCGCCGACGCGGTGGTGATCGGCAGCGCGCTGGTCGAGCGGCTGGCCGGGGCGATGGACGCCGCGGAAATCGCCTCGCGCGCGCAGGCGTTCCTGGCGCCGATCCGCACCGCGCTGGATACGCCGCTCGCTAGGCATTGAGGACGCGCACCGCCTGGTCGCGGCGCGCTCACGAACAGTCAGGGTGATGCAATGAATTGGCTGCAGAAAATCATGAATCCGCGCACCCGCCCGCAGGCATCGGGTGCCGGCAAGGGCTCGGTGCCCGAGGGCGTGTGGGAGAAGTGCGTCGGTTGCGGCACGGTGCTGTACAAGCCGGAGCTCGAGCGCAACCTGATGGTCTGCCCCAAGTGCGGTCATCATCACTACATCAGTGCGCGCGGGCGACTGGGCGCGTTGCTGGATGAAGGTTCCGCGCAGGAACTGTGGGCCGGCCTGGAGCCGACCGATCCGCTGAAGTTCCGCGATTCCAAGAAGTATCGCGACCGCATCGTCGCCACGCAGAAGAAGATCGGCGAGAAGGACGCGATGGTCGCGATGAGCGGCAAGCTCAAGGGCCGCCCGCTGATGGCGACGGCGTTCGAGTTCGCCTACATGGGCGGCTCGATGGGTTCGGTGGTCGGCGAGAAGTTCGCGCGTGCCGCCGAGCGCGCGCTGGCCGACAGGAGCGCGCTGGTGTGCTTCTCCGCCACCGGCGGCGCGCGCATGCAGGAAGCGCTGTTCTCGCTGATGCAGATGGCCAAGACCTCGGCCGCGCTGGCGCGCCTGCGCGACGCCGGCGTGCCGTACATCAGCGTGCTGACCAACCCGACCACCGGCGGCGTCTCGGCCAGCCTGGCGATGCTCGGCGACATCAACATCGCCGAGCCGAAGGCGCTGATCGGCTTCGCCGGCCCGCGCGTGATCGAGCAGACCGTGCGCGAGACCTTGCCGGAAGGCTTCCAGCGTTCGGAGTTCCTGCTCGACCACGGCGCGATCGACCTGATCGTCGACCGCCGCGAGATGCGCGACAAGCTGGCCGACCTGCTCGGCGTCCTGATGAAGGCGCCGCGCGCGGCCTGATCGATCATGTTTGCTGCAGCGATGCGATGCCGCCTTCGGGCGGCATCGTCGTTTGCACGATCGGGTTTTCCACAGGCGCTGTGGAGGTGTCGCGGTAAAGCCTGTGGACAAGCGACATTCGCCTGTTGTCCATCAAGCACTTGCTACGCGTTGTCGAGATGTTGCGCAGTCGGGCGAAGTTCTCCACAGCGATTGTGGAGCGCGCGCGGTAAAGCCTGTGGACAAGTACGCCATCTGTCTGAGTGCAAAGGCACTGCCGACGGCGTGCATACATTCTGTGCAGCGCGATGCTCAGCCGAGCGGCAGCAGCCAGATCGACGCGGTACCGAGAGCGCCGCCGATGACGATCGCGGCCAGCACGTCGCTGGGATAGTGCAGGCCGAGGATCACCCGCGAGACGGCGACCAGCGCGGTGAATCCCAGCAGCAACGGCGCCAGCGACGGATACCAGGCCAGCGCCACGACACTGAAACCCACCGCCTGCAGGGTGTGCCCGGACGGAAAGCTGAACTCGTCCAGCGGCGGTACGTGCGCAATCACGCCGGGGCACGCTCGGTAGGGGCGCGGGCGGCGCGTCCAGCGCTTCAGCAGGCGATACAGCAGCAACGCGGCGAGTCCGGTCACCGCCATGTGCGTGGCCGCGGCGATGCCGCGCTGCCCGCCGAGCGCGGCCAGCACGGCCATCAGCGCGTACCAGAACACCCCGTCGCCGAGCCGGCTGACCATGCCGAAGAACAGGCCTACCAGGCGCCGGGTGCCCCAGTGGTTGGCGATCACGCAAACGCGGCGGTCCAGGGCGAAACGCGGCCCGGGCAGAAACTCAGGCGTGTGCGGCGATGGCGGCGTGCTCATGCAGGTTCTCCTCGGCCATGTCGCGCAGCAGGGTTTCGAAATCGCGGATCACCGCGTCCGGCGAAAGCCCGGCCATGCCGGCATGGCCGGCGCGGCCCATGTGCCGGATCAGCGCCGGATTGCCGGCAAGTTTCGCCGCCGCCTCGATGAAGGCCGACGCGTTGCCCGGCGCGATGCAGTAACCGTTGACGCCGTCGACGAGATGCTCGCGCGCGGCGCCTTCGGCGTACGCCACCACCGGCAGGCCGGCGGCCAGCGCTTCGATGATCACGTTGCCGAAGGTCTCGCTGAGGCTGGGGAACGGGAACAGGTCCGCGCTGGCGTAGTACCGTGCCAGTGCCTCGCCGCGTTGCACGCCGGCGAAGATGAAATCCGGATGTGCGGCCTGCAGCGCATCGCGGGCCGGGCCGTCGCCGACCCATACGTAGCGCGCCTGCGGCACCTGCTGGCGGATGGCGCGGAAGGCCTGCACGGCCAGTTCGAGATTCTTTTCCGGCGCGATGCGTCCGACATACAGCACCACCGGCGTGGCGGCGTCCACGCCCCAGCTGGCGCGCAGGGCTTCGTTGCGCCGGTTCGGATGAAACAGCTGCGTGTCCACGGCGCGGCGCAGCAGGCGTGCGTTGGTGATACCCATGGCGTGCAACTCCCGTGCGAGCGCGTCGGTCGGTACCAGCGTGGCGGTGGCACGCTGGTGGAAGCGGCGCAGGTAGCCGCGCACCAGCGGCGTGAGCAGGCCCAGGCCGTAGTGGCTGGCGTAGCTGTCGAAGCGGGTATGGAAGCCGCTGCTGAGCGGGATGCCCAGTCGCCTGGCGGTACGCATGGCCGACCAGCCGAGCGGTCCTTCGGTGGCGACGTAGACCGCGTCGGGGCGCTGCTTCGACCAGTGCTGGCGCAGCGTGCGACTGGCCGGCAGGCCGAAGCGCAGGCCGGGGTAGCGGGGCAGGGCGCCGCCGCGCAGTTCGAGCGCGTCGATGCCGGCTTCATCGCCATACGGCTGCGGCTGGCGCGGGCGGATCAGGTCGATGCTGTGGCCGCGCGCGGCGAGTCCGGCGGCGAGGCTGTGCACGGTCAGCGCGACGCCGTTGATTTCCGGTGGATAGGTTTCGCTGACGATGCCGATGCGCATGACGATACCCGTGCTGGCTGGGCACAGCTTCGCCGGCCCGCGTTGCGGCGACGTGGCGGACGCATGACGTCGTGGTGACGTGCGGGTGCCCCGAAGGCACTGCAGCGCTTACACTGGGCCGTCCCTTGTCGCTGGAGAACGATGATGAAACGCATCCTGCTGGCACTTGCCCTGACCGGACTGAGCGGCGCCGCGCTGGCCGTCGACGCTCCCGGCCTGCCGGTCACCCAGGCGCCCGGCGACGCCGCGGTCTACATCATCTCGCCCGCCAACGGTGCCACCGTGGGCCAGGACGTCACCGTGCGTTTCGGCCTCAAGGGCATGGGCGTGGCGCCGGCCGGGGTGACCAAGGAACACACCGGCCACCATCACCTGCTGGTCGACGTGAAGGAACTGCCTGCTGCAGGCCAGCCGATTCCGAAGGACGCCAACCACATCCACTTCGGTGGCGGCCAGACCGAGACCACGCTGAAGCTGAAGCCCGGCACGCACACCCTGCAACTGGAACTGGGCGACCAGAACCATGTGCCGTTCGATCCGGCGGTGGTGTCGAAGAGGATCACCATCCACGTGAAGCAATCCCGCGTGAGGTGAGCGATCCGCGGGCTGCCGGCGGCAGATCGGTTAAAATCGGCAGCTTCGCTCCCACGCTGCCGATATCCCGATGACCGTCCGCACCCGCTTCGCCCCCAGTCCCACCGGTTTCCTGCATATCGGCGGCGCGCGCACCGCGCTGTATTGCTGGCTGGAGTCGCGGCGGCGCGGCGGCGAATTCATCCTGCGCATCGAGGACACCGATCGCGAGCGTTCCACCGATGCGGCGGTGCAGGCGATCCTCGACGCGATGCACTGGCTCGGCCTCGACGCCGACGAAGGCCCGTTTTACCAGACCCAGCGGCTTGCGCGGTACAGGCAGGTCGCCGACGAACTGGTCGCCGCCGGCAAGGCGTACTACGCCTACGAGAGCAAGGAAGAGATCGAGGCGATGCGCGAGGCCGCGATGGCGAGGGGCGAGAAGCCGCGCTACAACGGCTACTACCGCGACCGCAACGAACCTTTCCGCGAAGATCCCGATCGCGTGATCCGCTTCCGCAACCCGAGCGAAGGCTCGGTGATGTTCGACGACAAGGTGAAGGGCCGCATCGAGTGGGCCAACAGCGAACTGGACGATCTGGTGATCTTCCGCTCCGACGGCTGGCCCACCTACAACTTCGCGGTGGTGGTCGACGACATCGACATGGGCATCACCGAGGTGATCCGCGGCGACGACCATGTCAACAACACGCCGCGGCAGATCAACATCTACCACGCGCTGGGCGCCAAGGTGCCGGAGTTCGCGCACCTGCCGATGATCCTGGACAAGGAAGGCAAGAAGCTGTCCAAGCGCACCAACTCGGTCAGCGTGATGGAGTACCGCGCCGACGGCTTCCTGCCGCACGCGATCCTGAACTATCTGGTGCGGCTGGGCTGGTCGCACGGCGACCAGGAGATCTTCTCGCGCGAAGAGATGATCGCGCTGTTCGACATCGCCGACGTCAACAAGGCCGCCTCGCGCTTCGACGCCGAGAAGCTGGCCTGGCTCAACCAGCACTACCTGAAGACGGATGCCCCGCAGTCGCTGGCCGCCGAATTCGAATGGCACCTGCAGCGCGCCGGCATCGACACCTCGCACGGCCCGGCGCCGGTCGACGTGATCGTGGCGTTGCGCGACCGCGTGCACACGCTGAAGGAAATGGCCGAGCGCGCGAAGATCTGGTACGCGCCGATCGCCGAATGGGACGACAAGGCGGTCGCCAAGCACCTGAAGAACGACAGCGCGGTTGCCGTGCTCGATGCGGCCAGGACGATGCTGGTCGGGTGCGAATGGCAGCCGGAACCGATCCACCAGGTGATCGAGCAGGTTGCCGCGAAGCTGGAGCTGGGCATGGGCAGGATCGCGCAACCGCTGCGGGTGGCGATGACCGGCACCCAGGTCTCGCCGTCGATCGAGTACACGATCTACCTGGCCGGCCGCGACGAAGCGCTCGAGCGCATCGACGCCGCGATCGCCATCGCGCGGGAATGAACCTCCCGCCATGTCGATGACGCGCTGAGCCGACGTGGACGAACTGTTGGCCAGGGCCACCCGTGGCGTCGACCCCGACGCGCCGGGTGCGTTCTGGCACGTCTTCTTCAACCTGCTGAATATGCTGCCGTGGGCAGCCATGTTCTGGTGGAGCCTGCTGTTCGTCGCGGTGGGCGCGCTGCTCGGCTGGTGGCGCGGCCGCCTGTTCGAAGGCATCGTGTGGGCGTGGGTGCTGGGGCCGATCGGCTGGATCGTGATCCTGGTACGGACGCGGCCCGAACCCCCGCAACGGCCGCCGCCGTTGCCGCGCTGAACCCCGGCCGCCGGCACGATGGGGCAGTGTATGATCCACCACGAGGTGAAACGCTTGAGCCACGACGCCGCCCACAACCCGCATCCGAGCCACCCGCACCATCACGATGCGAAGGGTTTCGTGCAGGCCGTAGAGCACGCCAGCGAGGAGCGCGGCCTGCGCCTGACCCCGCTGCGCAAGGAAGTGCTCGAACTGGTCGCGGCCGCGCACAAGCCGGTCAAGGCCTACGACCTGCTCGACCAGCTGCGCGAGAAGCACGGCAATGCGGCGCCGCCCACGGTTTACCGCGCGCTCGATTTCCTGCTCGAGAACGGTTTCATCCACAAGCTGGAATCGATCAACGCCTTCGTCTCCTGCCACCACCCGGCCGAGGCGCACCAGGTGCCGTTCCTGATCTGCGATACCTGCTCCAATGCACAGGAAGTCTGCGACGAACGGGTCGCCGAACTGATCGAGGCACAGGCGAAGGCGTTCGGCTTCCGCCCGCAGGCGCAGACGCTGGAAGTCCACGGCACCTGCCGGCATTGCCGCAAAGCCTGAATCCGCCAGGTATCGGGTATGGCGCCTGGTAATGTTATAACGTAACATGTGACTCAACCGGGTACTGAGCCGCCACGTCTGGTGGTGCCGGGGCAGGTCGATGGATTCCGAACAGGCGAACAAATCCCGCTGGTGGCATGTGGCCGATCGCGTTGGTGCGATGGCTTCCTTCCTGTGCGCGATCCACTGCGCGCTGCTGCCCTTCGTGCTTGCGCTGCTGCCGCTGATGGGCCTGGAATTCCTGGCCGACCATCGCTTCGAGCGCATTTTCGTGCTGTGCGCCTGCGTGCTGGCCTCGTTCGTCCTGGTCCGCGGCTATCGCCGGCACCTGCGTCCGTTGCCGTTGCGGCTGGCGGTGCCGGGGCTGGCCTTGCTGCTGCTCGGCGTCATCTACATCGACGGCTCTTCGCCGATCCTGCACAGCGTGCTGGTGACCTGCGGCGGCCTGCTGCTGGCCAGCGCGCATTTCGTCAACCTGCGGCTGGACAGCCACAGCGATGGCGCCCACGTGCACGGCCCGCAGTGCGCGCACTGAACGGCGCCGGCGGACAAGGTGGTGATTGTGTAACGGCGGCGACCGTTCCTAGCATGCACGCATGAATACGGCCCACGCCCACCAGCACGACCATGCGCATCACGACCACGCGCATCACGAGCATGCGCATGGTGAGGTCGCTGCGTCTGGAGGGCGCAGCCGCAAGCTGCTGTTTGCGTTCGTCCTGACCACCGTGATGATGGTGGTCGAGGTGATCGGCGGCGCGTGGTCCGGTTCGCTGGCCTTGCTCGCCGACGCCGGGCACATGATGGTCGACGCGCTGGCCTTGCTGCTGGCGGTGGTCGGCGCCTGGATGGCCACCAGGCCGGCCGATGCGCGGCGCAGTTACGGCTATGGCCGGGCGGAAGTGCTGGCGGGTTTCGTCAATGCACTGGGCCAGTTCGTGCTGGTCGGCTGGATCGCCTGCGAAGCCGTCGTGCGACTGCTGCACCCCGGGGAAATCCTGTCCGGCATGATGCTGGCCGTGGCGATCACGGGGTTGCTGGTGAATGCGCTGGTGCTGCGCACCCTGCACGGGCACGCGCACGACGACGTCAACCTGGCCGGCGCCAGCCTGCACGTACTGGGCGACCTGCTCGGTTCGCTGGCCGCGGTGCTGGCGGCGCTGGCGATCCGCTGGTTCGGCTGGCTGTGGGCCGATCCGGTGCTGTCGCTGCTGGTCTCGCTGCTGATCCTGGGCAGCGCATGGCGATTGTTGCGGATGTCCGCGCACATCCTGCTGGAAGGCGTGCCCGACGGCATGGACAGCGCGCTGGTGGAAGCTTCGCTGCGCGCGGCCGATCCCGGTATCCGCGGCATTCACCACCTGCACGTATGGCAACTGGCGTCGGGTTCGCGCATGGCCACCGTGCATGCCGAACTGGATGAGCATGCCGACGGCGCGCAGGCTTTGCAGGCAATCAAGCGGATGTTGCTGGAGCGCTTCGGGATCCAGCACGTGACCGTGCAGATCGATCCCGGCAAGTGCCTCGACGCCAGCGGAGACTGCGCCGGGCACGGCCAGCCCTGACTATCCCGTACGGCTCCGACACTGCTATGATGGCAGGCCGTTCATCCAATAAATCAAGGAGTTCCCCATGGGTAAGGGCGATCGCAAGACCCGTCGCGGCAAGACCTATCGCGGCAGCTACGGCAATACCCGTGCGCACGGCGTGCTGCCGGCCGTGGTGGGCGCCAAGCCGACCGTGACCAAGCCGGCCGCCGCCAAGAAGGCCGCGCCGAAGAAGAAGTCGGCCTGAGCCGACGTCGGCCTGCACAGGTCCACAAGACCCCCGCTTCGGCGGGGGTTTTTTGTTTCCGGGGAGGGAAGCTGTCGAGGCCGCTCCGGGCGTTTCGGACAACGCCGCTGAACCCGGATGGACGCCGGCGAAATACGGGGTTTGCCGCGGTGCCGCATGCCGTGTATGATGCGCACCACTGTGTTAATGCATTAGTACATTATGAAGCGTCGATCACTCGATCCGGAAACCCCCGTCGAATCCGCCGAGCAGAGCCTTTACGAGGCGCTGCTGTCGTTGAAGAACAGCGAGGAGATGGGCGCCTTCCTGAGCGACCTGTGCACGCCGGCCGAACTCGAGGTGCTGGTGGATCGCTGGCGGGTGGTTCCGTACCTGCTGGAAGGCGTGTCGTACCGCGAGATCCACGAGCGCACCGCGGTCAGCATCACCACGATCGGACGGGTGGCGCGCTACCTCAACCAGGGCAGCGGCGGCTATCTGGCGGCTGCGGCCCGTGCGGCGCGGCGGCAGTCGCTGGCAGCGAAAAAGGGCAAGGCATGAAAACGCGCGACCGCTTGCGCATCGCGATGCAGAAGTCCGGCCGGCTGACCGAGCCGGCGCTGGAGCTGCTGACCCGTTGCGGTCTCGCCTTCCGGCAAAGCCGCGACAAGCTGTTCTGCTTCGGCGAGGGCGAGCCGGTCGACCTGCTGCTGGTGCGCGACGACGATATTCCCGGCCTGATCGCGCAGGGCGTGTGCGACCTCGGCATCGTCGGGCGCAACGTGCTGAGCGAGTTCCAGCTCACCACGGGGCGCGACGCCGAACCGCTCAGCGAGCTGCGCCCGCTCGGCTTCGGGCGCTGCCGGCTGTCGATCGCGGTGCCGCAGGAACTGGACTACCACGAGCCCGGGCAACTGCAGGGCCGGCGCATCGCCACCTCGTATCCGGGCCTGCTCGGCGAATGGCTGCGCACGCGGGGAATCGCCGCCGGCGTGGTGACCCTGGCCGGTTCGGTCGAGATCGCGCCGAAGCTGGGCACCGCCGATGCGATCTGCGATCTGGTGCAGAGCGGTGGCACCCTGGTGGCGAACCAGCTGCGCGAAACCGAAGTGCTGCTGCAGAGCGAGGCGGTGCTGGCGGGACCGCTGACCTTGCCGGTGGACGAGCGCGGCGACATGCTGGAGTTGCTGCTGAAGCGGCTGGATGGCGTGATCCAGGTACGCGAGTCGCGCCTGCTGCTGCTGCAGACCTCGCGCCATACGCTGGAAGCCGTCACCCGCCTGCTGCCCGGCGGCCCGCAGCCGACCCTGCTGCCGGTGGCCGGCCAACCGGACCAGCTGATGCTGCAGGCGCTGTGCGCCGGCGAGGTGAGCTGGCGGCAACTGGAAGAAATCAAGAAGGCCGGTGCGCGCGAGATGTTCGTGCTGCCGGTGGAGAAAATGCTCGCATGAATCGGGCTCGCATGAAGAACTGGCTGACATGAAACGCCTGGACTGGAACGCACTGGATGAAGCGGCACGCCGCGATGCGCTGGCGCGGCCCGCGCAGTCGCGCGCGGACGAACTGCGTGGCGGTGTCGAGCGGATCATCGCCGCCGTGCGCGAGCACGGCGACACGGCACTGCGCGAGCTCAGCGCGAAATACGACGGCTGCGCGCTGGGCGCGATCGCGGTGGACGAAGCCGAATTCGCTGCGGCCGAAGCCATGCTCGACCCGACCCTGAAGGCGGCGATCCGCGAAGCGGCCGCGCGCATCGAGCTGTTCCATCGCGCGGCGGCGCCGCAGCCGGTGGCGGTGGACACGGCGCCCGGCGTGCGGGTGGAGCGCATGCTGCGTCCGATCAGCCGCGTCGGCCTGTACGTGCCGGCCGGCACGGCGCCGCTGCCGTCGACCGCCCTGATGCTGGGCGTGCCGGCGCATGTCGCTGGTTGCCGCGAAGTGGTGTTGTGTTCGCCGGCCCGCGCAAACGGTCGCTGTGACGAGGCGGTGCTGTATGCCGCGCGCCTCACCGGCGTGCACAGGGTGTTCAAGCTGGGCGGCGCGCAGGCGATCGCCGCGATGGCCTACGGCACCGTCAGCGTGCCGAAATGCGACAAGCTGTTTGGCCCGGGCAACGCCTGGGTCACCGAGGCGAAGCTGCAGGCGTCGTCCGACCCGGATGGCGCCGCGATCGACATGCCGGCGGGTCCGTCGGAAGTGCTGGTGATCGCCGACGCCGAGGCGAACCCCGTGTTCGTCGCCGCCGACCTGCTGTCGCAGGCCGAGCACGGGCCGGATTCGCAGGTGATCCTGCTGAGTCCCTCCGCCGGGTTGCTGGACCGGGCGGCAATCGAGGTCGGGCGCCAATGTGCCGAATTGCCGCGCGGCGCGATCGCCCGCCAGGCGCTCGCGCAGAGCCGGCTGATCGCGGTCGACTCGCTGGCGCAGGCGGTCGAGGTGAGCAACCGCTACGCGCCCGAGCACCTGATCCTGCAGGTGGCCGCGCCGCGCGCCCTGCTCGACGGCATCGACAGCGCCGGCTCGATCTTCCTCGGCCAGTGGACGCCCGAATCGGTGGGCGACTACTGCAGTGGCAGCAACCACGTGCTGCCGACCTACGGCTATGCGCGCAGCTATAGCGGCGTGTCGGTGGCCAGTTACCAGAAGCAGATCAGCGTGCAGGAAGTCAGCGCAGAAGGCCTGCGCCACATCGGTCCCTGCACGGCGACGCTGGCGGCGGCCGAACAACTGGAGGCGCACCGCCGCGCGGTAACCTTGCGATTGGCAACCCTGGAGGCGCAGTCATGAGCGTGCTCGATCTGGCCCGGCCGGAAATCCGCGCGATGCAGCCGTATTCCTCGGCGCGGATGGAGGCCGGCAGTGGCGAGGTCTTCCTCAACGCGAACGAGTCGGCGTGGACCCCGGTGGGCGACGACGGCCTCGGCTGCAACCGCTATCCCGAGCCGCAGCCGGCGGCCCTGGTCGATGCGCTGGCGGCACTTTACGGCGTGCGTCGCGAACAATTGCTGGTCGGCCGCGGCAGCGACGAGGCGATCGACCTGCTGGTGCGCGCGTTCTGCCGCGCCGGCCGCGACGCGATCCTGATCCAGCCGCCCACGTTCGGCATGTACGCGGTGTGCGCGCGGGTGCAGGACGCGGGCATCGTCGAGGTGCCGCTGGCGGCGGATTTCAGCCTGGACGTGGACGCCGTGCTGGCGGCACGGACCCCGGCGGTGAAGCTGGTCTTCATCTGCACGCCGAACAATCCCACCGGCCAGCCGGTGCCACGCGCCGCGGTCGAGCGGCTGGCGCAGGCTCTGCGCGATCACGCCTTGCTGGTGGTTGACGAGGCCTATGTCGAGTTCAGCGACCCCGGCAGCGTGGCGGACCTGATCGATCGCCACGACAACCTGGCCGTGCTGCGCACCTTGTCCAAGGCCTGGGCGCTGGCCGGTGCGCGCATCGGCAGCCTGTTGGCGAATGCCGAGGTGATCGCGCTGCTGCGCCGGATCATGGCGCCGTACCCGCTGCCGCTGCCGTGCGTGGACGCCGCGTTGTTGGCATTGTCCGGCTGGGGCCAGGCGAATGCACGAGAGCATGTCGGCATCGTGCGCGAGCAGCGCGCGCGGATGCAGGCGGCGCTGCGCCGGTTGCCCGGGGTGCGCGAGGTGCTGCCGTCGCAGGCGAATTTCCTGGCCGTGCGCTTCGACGATGCCGCTGCCGTCTACCAGCGCCTGCTCGCGGCCGGCATCGTGGTGCGCGACGTGCGCCGTTACCCGAACCTCGGCGACGCGCTGCGCATCACCATCGGCACGCCCGCGGAGAACGATCGGGTGCTGGCCGTCCTGGCTTCGGCTCAAAGTGTTGCCGGGAGAGCGGCTTTTCTGAGGAGTCCGGCCATGGATGGCCGGGATGTTGCCGAGGGATCGGCATGACTACCCGCAAGATACTTTTCGTCGACCGCGACGGCTGCCTGATCGAGGAGCCGGCCGACGAGCAGATCGACAGCTACGAAAAGCTGGCCCTGCTGCCGGGCGTGATCGCCGCATTGCAGCGCTTCGTCTCGGCCGGCTACGAGCTGGTGATGGTGACCAACCAGGATGGCCTGGGCACCGACAGCTTCCCGGAGCCGCATTTCACCGGGCCGCACGAACTGCTGCTGCGCATCCTCGCCTCGCAGGGCATCGGCTTCCGCGAAGTGCTGATCGATCGCAGCTTTCCGCATGAGGCCCTCGCCACGCGCAAGCCCGGCATCGGCATGCTGCATCATTACCTCGCCGACGATGGCTGGAGCCGCGCGGCATCGGCGATGGTGGGCGATCGCGAAACCGATCTGCAGTTCGCCGCGAACCTCGGCGTGCGCGGGCTTCGCGTGGGCCCGCATGGGGCCGACTGGGCGACGTTGGCGCACCAGCTGCTGGATGCGCCGCGCACGGCCACCGTGGTGCGCAACACCAGGGAAACCCGCATCACGGTCGGCGTCGACCTGGATCGGGCGGCCGAGCCGAAGGTGCGCACCGGGCTGGGTTTCTTCGACCACATGCTGGAGCAGATCGGCAAGCACGGCGGCTTTGCACTGGAGCTGCAATGCGATGGCGATACACATATCGACGAGCACCACACCATCGAGGATTGCGCGCTGGCGCTGGGCAGTGCCTTGAAGCAGGCGCTCGGCGACAAGCGCGGCATCGGCCGCTACGGCTTCACCCTGCCGATGGACGAGTCGCAGGCCAGCGCGGCGCTGGACCTGTCCGGTCGGCCGTACTTCGTTTTCGAGGGCGGGTTCCCGCGCGAACGCGTGGGCGAGGTGCCGACCGAACTGGTGCCGCATTTCTTCCGTTCGCTATGCGAAACGCTCGGCGCGAACCTGCACCTGTCCGTGCGCGGCGACAACGCGCATCACATGGTCGAAGCCTGCTTCAAGGTGGTGGCGCGCACGCTGCGCCAGGCGATCCGCCGCGAGGGCAGCGAGCTGCCCAGTACCAAGGGTGCGCTGTGATGAGCGTGGTCCTGGTCGATGCCGGCGGTACCAATATCGGTTCGGTGCGTTACGCGCTGCAACGGCTTGGCGTGGATGCCGCGCTGACGGCGGACGCGGCCACGATCCGCGCCGCCGACAAGGTGATCCTGCCCGGCGTCGGCGCTGCCGGCCCCGGCATGGCACGGCTGCGCGAGCTGGGTCTGGTCGACGTGCTGTGTTCGCTGGAGCAGCCCGTGCTCGGCGTCTGCCTGGGCATGCAACTGCTGTGCCTGCATTCGGAAGAGGGTGATACACCGTGCCTGGGCGTCATTCCCGCGACCGTGCATCGCTTCAACGAGGTGCCAGGCGTGCGGGTGCCGCACATGGGCTGGAACCGCATGCGCACGCTGCGCAGCCATCCGCTGCTGACCGGGCTGGGCGAGCTCGATCAGGCGTATTTCGTGCACAGCTACGCGGTGCCCGTGGGTGATTTCAGCCTGGCCAGTACCGACCATGCCGGCGAATTTTCGGCTATCGTGGCCCGCGGAAATTTTCACGGCATGCAATTTCATCCGGAACGCTCGGCCGCCGTCGGCGCACGCTTGTTGAAGAACTTCCTCAGCCTATGAGTTTCGACGTCATCCCAGCCATCGATCTGCGCGAAGGGCGTGTGGTACGCCTGCGTCAGGGCGACTACGCCCAGCAGACAACCTATGCCCCCGATCCGCGCGAACTCGCCCTGCGCTATCTGCATGCCGGTGCGCAGTGGTTGCATGTGGTCGATCTCGATGGTGCGCGGTCGGGCAACCTGGACAACCTGGCCGTGATCAAGGCAATTGCCGACCATGGCATCGACGTGCAGGCTGGCGGCGGCGTGCGCGACGAGGCCGATCTGCGGCGACTGTTTGACGTCGGCGTGCGCCGCGTGGTGCTGGGTAGCGTGGCCATCCGCGATCCGCAGAGGGTGGCTGCCTGGCTGGACTTGTTCGGCAGCGACCACATCACCATCGCGCTGGACACCCGCCTCGTCGGCAACGACCGGTTGTTGCCCAGCGCAGGGTGGACCGAAATCGAAGCGACCACGCTGGACGAACTGGCGCCCTGGTATGCCGAGCACGGTGCGCGCCACCTGTTGTGCACCGACATCGAGCGCGACGGCATGCTCGCGGGCTTCAACCTTGAACTGTATCGGCACCTGGCCGATCGCGTGCCCGAGCTCGCCCTGCAGGCCTCCGGGGGCGTGCGCTCGCCGGCTGACATTCGCGCGGCACGCGAAGCCGGGGCGAAGGCCGTGATCCTGGGGCGTGCGCTGCTCGAGGGGCGCTTCACGCTGGAAGACGCATTGGCATGCTGAGCCGACGCATCATTCCCTGCCTGGACGTGCGTGACGGCAAGGTGGTCAAGGGCGTGCGCTTCCGCGATCACGTGGTGATGGGCGGGATCGTCGACCTTGCGCTGCGCTACCGCGACGAGGGCGCCGACGAACTGGTGTTCTACGACATCACCGCCAGCCCCGAGGGACGCAGCGTGGATCGTGCCTGGGTCGAGAAGGTTGCCCGGGTGATCGACATTCCATTCTGCGTGGCGGGCGGCATCCGCTCGGTCGACGAGGCGCGCGTGGTGCTGCATGCGGGCGCGGACAAGATCTCGGTGAACTCGCCGGCGCTGGAGCGGCCCGGATTGATCGACGAGCTGGCGGCCGCGTTCGGCGTGCAATGCGTGGTGGTCGGCATCGACTCGCTGCGCGATGCCGACGGCGAATGGCGCGTGCGCCAGTACACCGGCGACCCTGCGAAGACGCAAGCCCTGCCGCGCCGCACGCTGGACTGGATGGTCGAGATCCAGCAGCGCGGTGCCGGCGAGATCGTGCTGAACTGCATGGGCAGCGACGGCGTGCGTCGCGGCTACGATCTCGGGCAGCTTTCGGTGGCCCGCGCGGTCTGCCACGTGCCACTGATCGCCTCCGGCGGCGCCGGTGCGCCCGAACATTTCCGCGACGCCTTCATCGAGGCCGACGCGGATGGCGTGCTGGCCGCCAGCGTGTTCCATTCGGGCGCCATCCCGATCCCGCAACTCAAGCACTACCTGCGCGGCCAGGGTGTGGCCGTTCGCCTCTAAGCCTCTGGAGCCCGCCATGGCCACCGAATCCGTCATCGACGTCAGCCGCCTCGACTGGGTCAAGGGCGACGGCCTGCTGCCGGCGATCGTGCAGCACTGGCTCAGCGGCGAAGTGCTGATGCTCGGCTACATGAACGCCGAGGCGCTGGCGCAGACGCAGGCCAGCGGCAAGGTCACCTTCTTCAGCCGCAGCAAACAGCGGCTGTGGACCAAGGGCGAGAGCTCGGGCCACGTGCTGGCACTGAAGTCGATACGCATCGACTGCGACGCCGACACCTTGCTGGTCCAGGCCGGGCCGCAGGGTCCGACCTGTCACCTGGGCACATCGAGCTGTTTCGGCGAAGCGGCGCGTCCGCCGCTGGGCTTCCTTGCCGAGCTCGACGCGCTGGTCGCGCAGCGCCATGCCGAGCGGCCGGCCGGGAGTTACACCACCAGGCTGTTCGAGGGCGGCATGCGCCGGATTGCGCAGAAGGTTGGCGAAGAAGGCGTCGAGACGGCGCTGGCCGCCGTCGTGCAGGACGACGCCGAACTGCTGGGCGAGGCGGCTGACCTCGTCTTCCATCTCACCGTGGCGCTGCGCGCACGGGGATTGTCGCTGGGAGACGTCGTGAGCGTGTTGGCCGATCGCCACGCCTCGCATGGCGGTTCGTGACAAGATGGCCGGTCCATGCATGGTGCGCTGCGATGGGCGGCGCATGCCTGGCGGATACGGGTTTTCGCGTTACTTCCGGCACTCATTCCGCCATCTCCAGAGGACCGACACTTGCCGTGCCGGTCCATCGGGGGCCGCGCGATTGGTCGCCGGGGACATGGAATGACGAACGAAAAAAGCATCGGTCGCTGGGCCGGGCTGGTTTATCTGATCGTGGTGATGACCGGCTTTTTCAGCCTTGGCTATGTGCCCGGGAAGGTTGCCGCGCCGGGCAACCCGCAGGCCATGCTCGACAACATCGTGGCGCATGACATGCTGTTCCGCGCCGGCATCGCGGCTTTCATGGTCGAGCAGGTGGCCTTCCTCGTCCTGCCGTTGCTGCTCTTTCGGCTGTTCGTCCAGACGCATCGCGGAGTCGCCGTGGCGATGGTGGCACTGGCCGCTGTCAGCGTGCCGATTTCCCTGGTCGCCGTGGCGCATCGGCTGGATGCGCTGCTGTTTCTGACCGATGCCGATTTCGTTGGCAGCCTGGCCGCCGATACCGCACACGCGATGGCCTGGCTGTCGCTCAAGGCTTATGGCCGCCACATCTTCATGGCCAGCCTGTTCTGGGGATTGTGGCTGCTGCCGTTCGGCTATCTCGGGCTGAAGTCGGGCTTTCTGCCCAAGGTGCTTGGGGCGTTGCTGATGCTCGGTGGGGTCGGTTACCTGCTGGACGTTTTCTGTGACCTGCTGTTGCCCGGATACGCCGCCATGCCGTTCTCGAACTACATGATCCTGCCGGCGACGCTGGGTGAAGTGGGCAGCTGCCTCTGGCTTCTGGCGGTCGGCGCGCGTGCGCATGCCGGGGCATCGGTTCCTGCAAGGAGTTCGCCATGACGACGGGACCACTGAGCGACATCAAGCTGCATGTCCGCTTCAAGCTGTCGGCGCTCTGGGCGGCGTTGATGTTCTGCTATGTCTATGGCGACTATTTCGGCCTCTACGTGCCCGGCAAGCTGAAGGGCATGCTGGGCGGCGAAGGACCGCTCGGCCCAGTGAGCGAGGGTTCGCTGGTGGCCGCGGCCTTGCTGCTGGCGGTGCCGGGGTTGATGGTCTTCCTGTCGCTGGTGTTGCCAGCCCGATTCTGCCGCTGGCTGAACATCGGGCTCGGCGTGTTCTACACCGTGATCATGCTGCTGACGATGCCGGGTGCCTGGTGGTTCTACATCACCCTCGGCCTGGTCGAGGTGCTGCTGTCGCTGCTGATCGTCGCTCACGCGTGGCGCTGGCCGCGAGGCTGATGTTCTCGAACGAGCGGCCAGCCGGGTTGCATGGAGGCGGATCAGTGCGCTTTCGCCGCCGTGCTGGCTGACGCCGGTGTCGCCGGGTTGAACGCTACCTTTAGCCCTGGCGTGAAACCCCTGCGCCACAAGGCGAGCTGCCCCGCGATGCCGCTGTCGATGTCGATCTGCGGTTCCGACGGCGTCAGCTTGTCCTGCTGCTCCCACTGGCTGATCTCGCCGCGGGCCTGCTTGAAGGCTTCGATGAAATCCGGGGTGCGGTTCAACGCGTCGACGAGCCACGCCTTGCCGAAGTAGGTGATGTCCGAATCGCTGCCGCAGCCGAACGAGCTGCGGTCGCCGCGGGCGGCGGTGAGCACCAGGGTGCCGGTGCCGCGCAGTGGCGGCACGAAGCCGCCGGAATAGCAGGCGTTGACCACGACAACCTTCCACTTGAACGGATGCATGGACAGGATGCCGGCCAGGTCGCTGGCGCCGAGCTGGTCCAGCGGCAGCGGATCCATGTCGACCAGCAGGCTGTGGTCCTCGCTGCCGTGGCTGGTGAGGTACAGCAGCAGGATGTCCTGGTCCGGCTGCATCACCTTGTCCAGGCCATCGAGCGCGGCTTCCAGGTTGCTCCAGCTGGCCAGCGGCCGGGTGGTCAGGCTGGCCGGGTTGTTTTCCAGCACCAGGCTGTGGGCGGTGGCACCGAAACGCTGCGCGAACAGCCGCGCCGCATATTCGGCTTCGTTGCGGAACACGTCCTCGCTGCCGTCGCCGGCGAAGACCAGCAGGTACAGGTTGGGTTTGCCGGGTACGCGCGGGGCGAGTTCCGCCAATGCGTCGCGCATCATCCGCGGTTGCGCGTACAGCACCTGTTCCGGCGTCGGAGCCCGGCTGGGCCAGTTGTCGACGTCGGCGTCGCTCTCCAGTGCGGTGTCCGGCTCGAGGTCGACGGACGCAGCGGGTGCGGGATGGCTGGTGCTCGAACGCACCGCCGGGTGACCGGGCCACCACGTTGCCAGCAGCACTCCGGCGGTGAGTGCAAGCAGGGCGGTCAGGACGCTACGCATGGCGGGATCCGCACGGCAGGTTCAGGGCGTGATCGCGTCGAAATCGCGATAGACCGGGTGGCGTGGCGATGCGGGCAGGGCCTGCGGTTCGCGCACCAGCCAGCCAGTATGGAAACCGGCTGCCCGCGCGGCGTCGAGCTCCTCCACGATGTCGGACAGGAACAGCAAGTGCCGGGGCTGCTCGTCGATCGCTTCGGCGATGCGCCGGTAGGATTCGGAGTCGCGCTTCGGGCCTGTTTCGGTATCGAAGTAGCCGGCAAACAGCGCGCCCAGGTCGCCCGCCTCGCTGTGGCGGAAAAACAGCTGCTGCGCCGGCACCGAGCCGGAGGAGTAGACGTACAGCCGCAGCCCGTCGGCGCGCCAGTCGCGCAGTCGCGCGGCGACTTCCGGATAGATGTGGGCGCGGTAGTCGCCGGCCTCGTAGCCATCCTTCCAGATCATTCCCTGCAGCGCCTTCAGCGCGGTGGACTTGCGATCCTGGTCGATCCACTGCAGCAGCCGTTCGATGATGTCCTGGCGGCGGGCCTCCACCAGCCCGGCTTCGATGGCCGCCTCATGCAGCCAGTGCTGTACCTCGGGCTTGTCGCCATGGGTCTCGACGAAGGCCGGCAGCCGCTTGCGCGCATACGGGAACAGCACGTCGCGGACGAAATCGATCGAGCTGGTGGTGCCCTCGATGTCGGTGACGATGGCGCGGATTTCGATCATGGCGACGGTGGCGTTGGTGGGTTGACCAGCATAAACGAAGGGCGCGTCGGCGGCCGCTATCAGCCCGGCGTAGCCTGGTGCGGCTGCATCCGCGGGAACCGCTGCGCGATGTCGTCGCCGGTGAAGTTGGCCACCCAGCCTTCCTTGTTGGTGAACAGCCGGATCGCCACGAAGTACGGCGATTCGCTCATGTCGAACCAGTGGCGGGTGCTGTCCGGCACGCCGATCAGGTCGCCCTGTTCGCACAGCACGTCATACACCTTGCCGCCGATGTGCAGGGTGAACTGGCCGGCGCCGGCGACGAAGAAACGCACTTCGTCCTCGCTGTGGGTATGCTCGCTGAGGAACTTCTGGCGCAGCACGGCGCGTTCGGGGTGATCGGGGGCGAGACTGATCACGTCGACGGACTGGTAACCCTTCTCGCCCATCAGGCGGTCGATGTCGCCGCGATAGGCTGCGATCACCTCGTCCTGGCTGGCGCCCGGCGCGATCGGCTGGCTGGCATCCCACCGTTCGAAGCGGACACCGACCTTGCCCAGCTCGGCGGCCATCGCGACGTGCTCGTCGATCACTGCCAGCGGCGATTGCGGTCGGGTTTCGTCGAAGATGCGCAGTCGGCTCATGATGCCCTCAGCTTTTTCAGGTCAAGTTCGCAGCCGAGCAGGAACTCCAGCGCCTCCAGGTGGCGTTGTGTCTCGGCCATGTCGCGGCCCCAGGTGTAGATGCCATGGCCGTCGATCAGGTAGGCATGCAGCGGCTTGCCCGCATCCAGCCAGGCGTCGACCCGCGCCACCAGTTCGGGCATGTGCTGGGTGTTCGGGAACACCGGGATCTCCAGCACGCTCTCATGGGTATGGTAGCCAATGATCGCCTTCTGCAGCTCCCAGCCTTGCAGACGCACGACGCCCGCAGCGGCGAACAGCCGCGACGCCACGCTCTGCGTGCGCGAGTGGGTGTGCAACACCGCGTTCACTTCCGGGCAGCGCCGGTAGATCTGGGTGTGCAACGCTGTCTCGGCGCTCGGGCGGGCATCGGTGCCGACCGCATTCCCGTCCAGGTCGATCAGCATGATGTCGTCGCGGCCGAGCCGGCCCTTGTGCCGGCCGGAGATGGTGATCGCCGCGTGATCGGCATCGACCCGCATCGAGAAGTTGCTGCTGGTTGCCGGCGTCCAGCCAAGCATGGACAGCTCGCGCGCGGCGTCGGCAATGGCGTCGGCGCACTGCTCGAACACGCTGGCGGGAATCGCGACTGGAAGGATCTGGCTCATGCGGTTTGGACGTCCAAATGAACATCAACTATAGCATGCGCCAGGCCGCTGCCCGGCTGGAATGAGAGCCATTCTCGCAAGTCAGGAAAAATTGGGGCGGTGGGCGTAACATCGGCGCGAGCCCGGTGCAGAGTGTGCTGGACAGATCCCCCGACGGAGGCTTGCCCATGTCGAAAGAACAAGATATCGAATCGCGTCGCCGATTCCTCAAGGTGGCTGCCGGCACCACGGCGGCAGCGGTGGTGTTCAGTGGCCTGCCGCGCTTTGCGCGAGCGGCGGACCTGCCGCCGGTGAGCGAGTCGGATCCGACCGCGAAGGCATTGGGCTATGTGGAAGATGCCAGCAAGACCACCAACGCCAAGTACAAGGCAGGCGACGATTGCACGAACTGCCAGTTCTACAGCGGCGGCGCCACCGGTCGCGGGCCGTGTCAGTTGTTCCCCGGCAAGTCAGTGAACGCGAAAGGCTGGTGCGTGTCGCACACGCCGAAGAAGGCCTGATCGGCTCCCGACGACGTCGGGAATCCCGTCATGCAAAAGGCCGGCGATCAGCCGGCCTTTTTGCTGTTTGCTGATGAAGAACGAGCGAAAAGCGCGTCGCGCGGACAAAAGTGCGGCCCGGACACATCAGGCTGAGGAGCTTACCCACCTGACGCGCCGAGCCGCGATCCGGGGCCCACTGCCAAGTGATCAACCCGCGGACTGGGGATGATACTCCCGGCGATTGCCGAATGGGCGGCCCGACGGCGGGGTTTCGTTGAAAATTTCTCGTTAAATAAAGCAAAAACAATAAGTTACATATAAAATTTTGAGTGATTTTGTGAATTCACTTATGCGGATGGGCTTGACCGCTCATGTGGAAATTGCCAGGAATTCACCGCATTTGAATGAATTTCGACGAAGTTAACGATTGTCCAGGAACGCCTGACTCAGGCTGCCGGCTGACGCAGGTGGCTATGCCTGCGGCTGTAGAAGAAGTAGATGCTGAAGCCGAGCAGCGTCCAGATCCCCAGGATGGCCCAGTTGAACCAGTCCAGGCTCAGAAGCAGGGCGAAGCAGCTCGCTACGCCGGCCAGACAGGTAAACCAGACCCACGGCACGCGGAACGTGCGCGGCAGTTCCGGCATGGTGTGGCGCAGGATCAGCACGCCGGCGCAAACCGCGGAGAACGCGATGAGCGTGCCCATCGAGGTCAGGTTGGCGAGCAGGTCGAGCGGGAAGATCGCAGCGAGCAGGGCGATGATCGTGCCGGTGATCAAGGTATTGATGTGGGGGGTGCGATAGCGCGGGTGCACCTTGGCGAAGACCTTGGGCAGCATGCCGTCGCGCGCCATGATCATGAAAATGCGTGGCTGGGCGATGATCATCACCAGGATCACCGACGACAGGCCGATCATCGCACCGATTTCCACGATCAGCCGCAACCAGTTCAGCTCCGGATGCGCCCCGACGGCAGTGACCACCGGCTCAGCGGTATCCAGGATGGTGTAGGGCACCAGGCCGGTGAGTACTGCGGCCATGGCCAGGTAAAGCACGGTGCAGATCACCAGCGAGACCAGGATGCCGAAGGGCAGGTCTCGTTGCGGATTCCTGCACTCCTGCGCCGCGGTCGATGTGGCCTCGAAGCCGATGTAGGCAAAGAACACCATGGCCGCGCCGCGCATGATGCCGGACCAACCGTACTTGCCGTCGCCCTGTGCCTCGGGGATGAACGGGTGCCAGTTTTCCGGATTCACGTAGCGATAGCCGGCGACCACCACGATCACGATCAGGCCGACCTTGACCAGTACCATCAAGGCATTCAGCCCCGACGATTCGCGGATGCCGATATAGCAAAGCCAGGTCAGCGCCATCACGATGGCCACGGCGGGCAAGTTGAACAGATGCCCGGTCGCGACGAGGTGGCCATCGGTAAACGCCAGCGGAGCCTCGGTGAGTGCAATGGGCAGGTGGATACCCATGTGGTCGAGCAGGCTGGTGAAGTAGCCGGTCCAGCTGGCCGCCACGGCGGAGGCGGAGATACCGTATTCGGCCACCATGTTCCAGCCGATGAACCAGGCCGCCAGTTCGCCCAGCGAGGCGTAGGCATAGGAGTACGAACTGCCGGAGATGGGGATCAGCGTGGCGAATTCGGCGTAGCACAGGGCGCTGAAGCCGCTGCAGATCGCGGCGATGACGAATGACAGCAGCACGGCCGGGCCGGCATGTTCGGCCGCCGCGGTGCCGGTAACCACGAAGATGCCAGTGCCGATGACGGCGCCGATGCCCAGGGCGGTGATTCCCCACGGTCCCAGCGTGCGGCGCAATGCAGGGCCATGAACAGCGCTGTCGTCGTTACTGAAATCGGTCTTTCGGGCAAGCAACTGCTTGAGCATGGCTGTCGTCTTCGGAAGCGGGGCGTCGAACCCTGTGTGGATGTCGTCACAAACGAGGCGGCCGGCGTGTTTTGCGCCGGCCGCCGTTTGTCAGGAGTTCTGGCGAAGTTTGCTGTGGCGATAGCCGTAGAAACCGTAGATCAGGAAACCGATCGCGGTCCAGCCGAGGATCAGCCACCAGCGCACCTCGAACGCCTGCCAGAACAGGAACAGGCATGCGGCGGCACCGAGCGGGCAGATCACCCACGGCATCGGCACGCGGAACGCGCGGGGAATCTCGGGGCGGGTATGGCGCAGCACCAGCACGCCGATGCACACCGTGGCGAACGCCAGCAGGGTGCCCATCGAAACCAGGTCGCCGAGCACGTCCACCGGGAACAGGCCGGCCAGCACGGCGGCAATCAAGCCCACGATGATGGTGCCGATGTACGGCGTGCGATGCTTCGAATGCAGCTTGCCCAGTGCCTTGGGCATCAGGCCGTCGCGCGACATCGCGTAGAAGATGCGCGGCTGGCCCATCAGCATCACCAGCACCACCGAGCTCAGGCCGGCCAGTGCGGCAAATACCACCAGGATCTTCAGCGAGTTCAGGATGTAGCTTGCCGAGCTGCCGGCGGCGGCGTTGCCCAGCACGTAGTTGATCGCGGTCGCCACCGGCTCGGGCGTGTTGAGCATGCGGAACGGCGCCACGCCGGTCAGCGTGGCGGCCATGGCGATATACAGCAGGGTGCAGACGAACAGCGAGCCGAGGATGCCGATCGGCATGTCGCGCTGCGGGTTCTTCGCTTCGCCGGCTGCGGTGGAGACCGCGTCGAAACCGATGTAGGCGAAGAACACCAGGGTGGCGCCGCGGATCACGCCGCTCCAGCCGAACTTCGAGCCGCCTTCGTTGGTCGGCACGAACGGTTGCCAGAAATCGGTGTTGATGTAATTGAACATCACCACCAGGAACAAGAGGATCACGATCACCTTGATCGCCACGATGATCGCGTTGACCGTTGCCGACTGGGTGATGCCGCGATAGCAGAGCCAGCTGATCGCGCCGACGATGAGGATCGCCGGCAGGTTGATCAGGGTGCCGGTGGTGGCCAGGTGGCCGGCCTCGTTGAACATGAGCGGGGCCGAGGACAGTGCCGCCGGCAACGTGAAGTTCATGCCGGTCAACGAGCTGAGCATGCGCAGCATCTCGTTGAAGTAGCCGGACCAGCCGACCGCCACCGTCGATGCGGCGAACAGGTATTCCAGCACGAGGTTCCAGCCTACGAACCAGGCGACGACTTCGCCCAGGGTGGCATAGGAGTACGAATAGGCGCTGCCCGATACCGGCAGCATCGCGGCGAACTCGGCGTAGCACAGTCCGGCCAGCGCGCAGGCGAAACCCGCCATCAGGAAGCTGACCACCAGCGCCGGGCCGGCGAATTGCGCGGCGGCGGTACCGGTCAGGACGAAAATGCCGGCGCCGATCACCGCGCCGATGCCAAGCATCACCAGGTGGCGTGCGGTCAACGCCCGCTTCAGCGTGATCTCGCCGGACGCGCTGCCTTCGACGGGCTCGCCGGCGTCCACGTGAGGCATCGCCTCGATGGCGTGAGTGGCAAACAGACCTTTTATCATCAAGCTCCCCTCAAGTGACTTTTTGCCCGCTTCCGCTCTGCGGCGGATAGGCGTTACGGGCAGGCAATGGCGGGCCAACATAGCCCAGCCATAGATGTTGTACAAGCTTCGTTCATGTTGCGGCGAAACATGCCGCGACGAGTTCCAGCCCGCTTCAACGGATGTCCATGCAACAGCCAGCCATCATCATGATCGGTGCAATCCGGCGCTACCGTGACCAATGGCAGGGGGAGGCAGCGACCGCCGCGCAGTTCGAGGCATTCCTGCATACGCACGCGAAGGCCTTCGAACGCGGCAACACGACCGGCCATTTCACCGGTTCGTGCTGGCTGGTGAGCGCGGACGGGGCACGCGTGCTGTTGATGCACCACCGCAAACTGGATCGTTGGCTGCAGCCGGGTGGCCATGCCGATGGCGATGCCGACCTGGCGCGCGTGGCGTTGGGTGAGGCGCAGGAGGAAACCGGCGTCGCCGGCCTGCGCGTCGAAGGCGGCATCTTCGATATCGACCGGCATCGCATTCCTGCGCGCGCGAATGAGCCGGAACACTGGCATTACGACGTGCGCTACGTGGTGCGTGCGGGGGCGGAAGATCGCTTCGCGGTGAATGCCGAGTCGCGCGCGCTGGCGTGGCGAGCGGTGATGGATGTGGCCGCTGACGCCAGCCTTGATGCTTCGCTGCGTCGCATGGCACGCAAATGGCTGGCGAACATCCCGTAGGGCGGGCAGTGCCCGCCGGTTTTCGATATGTCACCGTGCGAGAGCGGCGGGCAGTGCCCGCCCTACGGGGTGCGTCTAGGCGTATTTCGCGGGCGCGGGATTGAAGTGGCCGCATGCGTCGCAGGTGCGCGCTTCGCGCGAGCCGTAGAAGCGCTCGAACACCGGCGGGAAATCACGCTCGATGCTGTCGAGCACGAAGTATTCCTCGTACAGCTTGTGGTTGCACCGTTCGCAGAACCACATCAGGCCGTCCTTTTCGCCCGCGACGCGGCGGCGCTCGATCACCAGCCCGATGGAGCCGGCGGCACGGTTCGGCGAGTGCGGCACGCGTGGCGGCAGGTAGAAGATTTCTCCGGCGCGCAGCGGGATGTCGCACGCCGCGCCGTCGACCTGCACTTTCAGGGTGATCTCGCCCTCGAGTTGATAGAAAAACTCGGGGCCTTCGTCGTAGTGATAGTCGGTGCGCGCATTCGGGCCGCCCACGATCATGATGATGAAATCACCGTCGACGATGCACTTGTTGCCCACCGGCGGCTTCAGCAGGTGACGGTGGTCGTCGATCCAGCGTTCGAGGTTGATGGGCGGCAGCAAGGCCATGGCGGCGGTTCCCGAAAAAGTAACGGACACCTTAGCGCCGTCGTGGCCGCAAAAAAAGCCGCGGCGGCTCAGACCTCCAGCGTCGCCAGGTCGCCCTTTTCCTCCAGCCAGGACTTGCGGTCGCCGGCACGCTTCTTGGCCAGCAGCATGTCCATCAGCCTGGCGGTGCCGTCGTCGTCGCCGACGGTGAGCTGCACCAGGCGACGCGTGTCGGGGTGAATCGTCGACTCGCGCAGCTGCGGCGGGTTCATCTCGCCCAGGCCCTTGAAGCGGGTGGTGCTGACCGCGCCCTTCATCTTCTCGCGCTCGATCCGCTGCAGCATCGCTTCCTTCTCGCTCTCGTCGAGGCAGTAGAACACCTGCTTGCCCACGTCGACGCGGAACAGCGGCGGCATCGCCACGAATACATGGCCTTCACTGACCAGCTTCGGGAAATGCCGCAGGAACAATGCCGAAAGCAGGGTGGCGATGTGCAAGCCATCCGAATCGGCATCGGCGAGGATGATGACCTTGCCGTAGCGCAGGCCGGACAGGTCGTCCTTGCCCGGGTCGCAACCGATCGCGACGGCGAGGTTGTGCACTTCTTCCGAGGCCAGCACCGAGGTCGACTCGACTTCCCAGGTGTTGAGGATCTTGCCGCGCAGCGGCAGGATCGCCTGGAACTCCTTGTCGCGCGCCTGCTTGGCGCTGCCGCCGGCGGAGTCGCCCTCGACCAGGAACAGTTCCGTGCGGGTGAGGTCGGTGGCGGTGCAGTCGGCGAGCTTGCCGGGCAGTTGCGGACCCTGGGTGATCTTCTTGCGGACGATCTGCTTGGCGGCTTTCAGGCGCGCGCTGGCGCGCTCGATTGCCAGCTGCGCGATGCGCTCGCCCATCTCGACGTGCTGGTTGAGCCACAGGCTGAAGGCGTCGTGGATGACGTTCTCGACCATGCCGGCGGTCTGCCGCGAGGACAGCCGCTCCTTGGTCTGGCCGGCGAACTGCGGGTCCTGCAAGCGTGCCGACAGCACGAACGACAGCCGCTCCCACACATCCTCGGGCGCCAGCTTGACGCCGCGCGGCAGCAGGTTGCGGATGTCGCAGAACTCGCGGATCGCGGTGGTCAGGCCGGTGCGCAGGCCGTTGACGTGGGTGCCGCCCTGGGCCGTAGGAATCAGGTTGACGTAGCTTTCCTGCACCAGTTCGCCCTCGGGCAGCCAGGCCAGCGCCACCTCCAGACCTTCGATGTCGCGTGCCATGTGGTGCACGAACAGCTCGTTCGGCAACGCCTCGACGCCGTCGAGCTCGCCGCGCAGGTAGTCGCGCAGGCCATCCTCGTAATGCCACTCGATCACTTCGCCGCTGGCTTCGTCGATGAGCTTCACGTTGAGGCCGGCGCACAGCACGGCCTTGGCGCGCAGCAGGTGCTTGAGCTTGCCCAGCGAGATCTTCGGCGAGTCGAAATATTTCGCCTCCGGCCAGAAGCGCAACGTCGTGCCGCTGCGCTTCTTCGGCACGCTGCCGATGACTTCCAGCGGACTGACCTTGTCGCCGTGCGCGAACACCATCCGGTATTCGGAGCCATCGCGGCGGATCGTCACCTCGACCCGGTCGGACAGCGCGTTGACCACCGACACGCCCACGCCGTGCAGGCCGCCGGAGAAGTTGTAGCTCTTGCCGCTGAATTTTCCGCCCGCGTGCAGCCGGGTCATGATCAGCTCGACGCCGGAGACGCCTTCCTCGGGATGGATGTCCACCGGCATGCCGCGGCCGTCGTCGGTCACTTCCACCGAGCCATCGGCGTGCAGCACGACCTCGATGGTTTTCGCGTGGCCGGCCAGCGCCTCGTCGACCGAATTGTCCACCACCTCCTGCACCAGATGGTTCGGTCGGGTGGTGTCGGTATACATGCCGGGGCGGCGTTTGACCGGGTCCAGGCCGGAAAGGACTTCGATGTCGGCGGCGTTGTAGCGACTGCTCATGCGGGTGTTTCGGGTGGACAAAGACGACCAAGCATGGGGGGCATGATGGGAGGCGTCAAGGTAAACAGGGGTACCGAATTGAAGTCTGGGTCCAGGGGCTTCGGTCCGATGATGTGACCGGAATGGAAGAAAGTCACCCTCACGATGCGATGCGTAGTCACACAGTTTCTTTCGGCTTAAAAGCGACCTCGTACGGCACTTCTTGGTCATTATTTACGTATTTGCCCATCAATCCGTTATCCAAAATTACGTAGAAACAGCGGATTGGTCTTAAGAAAACATCTCTTGCCAGTGAGCACGATTGCGACATTTCTAGCCAAGAGATGTCGACAGGAAAAGAAAACCTGAAAAAGCTCAGAGTGCTAAATTTCATCCAGTTATTTTGATTTATGTCCTCTATAATTGCAAATTTTTTACTGTTAAGTTCCTTGGCGTCATAAATAAATTTTTTAAATTCTTGCTCTTCAAACAATATGCCGCCACATCGAACTTCAATGCGACGGCCTGGTCTGATTAACACCCCATTTTTGGATAAAATAAATGAATCAAAGAGAACTGATTCCCAGGATGTGGAAAGCTTGTCTGCGTCAAGCCAATATTTGTCGATATAAATTATATCGTTGGCAGACAGGTCGGTTAGAGCAAAGCCGCTAATTTTGCTCGCAAGGAAATCGCTTCTCACTTGCTACTCTCGTTGTGCACTCGTATTTTATATATTTTGTCACCTTTGTTTATATCTATAGTTGAGACGCCGGTCTTGGTTGAAGTGTGAGCTCCAATGATCGTTCCATCGGACATTTTAACTCTTCCTCCAGAGATTTTTTCTCCGCCATGAGTAATGTTTCCCATAAGAGTCTTCGCGTCTCCAACTACTTCGCCCTGACGGACTCCACCTTTTAATCGAGTCAACTTGCCAGCGGCTTCAATCAAATGATCTGCGGTCTTTATGCTTTTGGCTAAAGTGGGGCCGATTTCTGGTAGCGCCCCTATCGCAGCAATGGAAATATTCCCTATGGTTGGATTTCTTATTGCTTCGTTTACGTTTTGAACGTCGCCTACTACTGGTAGAAGGCCTGAGGCGGATGAGAGGCCGCTTAGAGTGGCCGTTGCAATATGCTGCGGAACTTGCTGTGGATTGCAACCCGGGCTGCTTGCGCAATCACCATATGCTGACAAATACTGCGCCGAATAATCCTGCCGTCCATCCGTGTCGATGTTTAAGATTGGGTTGTTACTTGCGTAAATGTATCTATTGAAAT
>CAVPQF010000124.1:0-27141 GCA_963707225.1 uncultured Gammaproteobacteria bacterium | reverse complement strand
AGATACTCCAGGCCCTGGTATCCGGAGCCCAGGTTCGGCAGGTCGGGATACGCGTTGCCGGTGGGGTATTCCACGATGCCGCCGATGAAGGAATCGCAACTGGCCTTGAGCTGCTTCCACTCCGCGGTGTTCGCCGTCGCCCGCTGGCGCAATGCTGCCAGCGTGCTGGCGTCGAGGATCAGCCGCGGGTGCGCGGCCAGGGTTACGGCAAGCGGGCTCACCGCAAAACTCAACGGCGCCACGGAAAACGAAGTTGCTGTCGGCGTTCCCTGCGCAGCCGAGGTGGACGGCGACGTGGTCGGAACCGTATTGATGCTCGATGGCTTGATCGTGGTCGCGGCCTGGGGCCTGCCCGTGGCAAGCGCTACCGTGATCAGCGAACGCGAGACGGCACCGACAGCTTCTGGCGTGGTCGGGCCGGAGACGGGAGACATCGCGTCCACCTGCCGGTCCGTCGGGGCGGGCGATGTGTCCAACTCCGCTTCCGCGACCTGGTACGAGTGACCCCGCGCCGGCGCCGAATCCGGAACAGCGGCTTCGCTGGTCGCCAGCGCGGAGGCAGATGGCATCGACATCCGCATGATCCCCGGCTCATCCGCCTCCCCAGAGGTCGAGGAAGCGTCGTTCGCCGCCGTGAGGGCCGGGAGCAGAACCGGGGACGCGGTTCGCTTGGCGTCGTGGGCCAGTAACGTCATGACCGCGAGCAGCACCGTCATCGCGACACCGCTCTTCAGCAGGCGCGGAACACCGCTCGTGGGGGAGCCGTCGAATCGGGACCGCGCGCGGCGCGAATCCGCCGCTGTCGCATCGGCCACCGAAGCGGATGACGGGGAGAGCACCTGGCGGAACGGGGAGCGGCGGGAGAGGGACATGCGAACTACGCCTATTCAGATGGAACTGAACGGTCGACCTTCGTCAGACCCGCGGCAGAGGTCGAAAACCCTGGCGCCGGCGAGCGTAGCACTTGTCGTCCCGGACCGGCCCATTCGCATTGCGAAAAGGATGCCCCCTCTCCGGGCGAAAGTGTCCATGCACTCAGCGTGCCCCCCGGGCAAACAGCACGACCTCCACGGTCTGGATCAGGATCAGTAGATCGAACAGCAGATTATGGTTCTTCACGTAGTAGAGGTCGTACTTGAGCTTTTCGATGGTATCGGCCTCGGAAGCACCATACGGGTAACGCAGCTGGGCCCAGCCGGCGAGCCCGGGTTTGAGGCTGTGACGCAAATTGTAGAAATCGATCTTGCGCGCGAAATCGGATACGAACTGCGGCCGTTCCGGGCGTGGACCGATGAAGCTCATTTCGCCGCACAACACGTTCCACAACTGAGGCAGCTCATCGAGCCTGACCTTGCGTATGAAGCGCCCGACGGCGGTAACCCGATCATCGTTCTGGCTGGCCCAGCGGGCCACGCCGTCCCGTTCGGCATCGGTGCGCATGCTGCGGAACTTGATCAGTTCGAACACGCTGCCATGCTCGCCCACGCGCTCCTGCCGGTACAGGATGGGCTGCCCCGGACCGGACTCGAGGCGGATCGCGAGGGCCACCAGCAGCATCATGGGACTGGTCAGCAGCAGCACCACACCGGCCACGGCCAGGTCGAAGCAGCGCTTGCCGAAGCAATGCAACGGCGTCATGTCGAAGCCGCGAGAGAACACCAGCCATGATGGATCGGTCAGCGGCAGTTGCACCCGCCCCGACTCGCGCTCGAAGAACGTGGTCAGGTCCGTCACCACGATGCCGACCTGGCGGCAGTCCAGCAGGTCGGTCATCGGCAAGGTCCCGCGCCGATCATCGACGCCCACGACGATCTCGTCGATCTGTTCGCGCTGCGCCCAGATGTGCAATGGGGCGCCCGCTGACAGGATCTGTGCGGATGCCACCACCGGCACTTCGCCTGGCATCGCAACGAAACCCACCACGCGGAAACCCTGCCGATCCGAGCGCCGGCGCATGCTGGTCTGGATCTGCTGTGCCCGCCTCCCGGTGCCCAGGATGACAACGCGTCGCTGCAGCGCTTCCACATCGCGTATCCGAAGATAGCCGGCACGAAACACCGTGACCGCCATGACACCCAGCAGCATGGCGATACCCATCACACCGCGACCGACGTAGGTCTGTGGCACCACGTAATAGAGCACGATCAGCCCCATGCCCCCCAGTACGAAGCCCATAACCTGATGCGCCAGCAGCCCGAACCAGCTGCTACGCACATGGAACCGGTATTGGCCCAGAGCCATCAGGCCGAGCTGAAGAACCAGCGCGAAGGCCAAAGAGCGCTCCGACATGTGCTGGGAGAACATCGCCAGCTCGTCCGGATTGCGGAAATAGCGCAGGTACATCGCCACATTGAGCGACCCGCACAACAGCAACAGCTCGCCCGCGCCGAGTAGCAGCAACCAACGCATCGTCTGCCTATGCAGAATACGAAACATGCCCTTACCCCCTCCCCCGTCGACACATCCATCTGTGCGGGAACGAAAATCGTGCACTCTTTTGGGGGGCCTGTCCAGAGGAGAAGCTGGATTTCCAACAATATTCTTGCTTTCAATGCAAGACTAATATTCCGTTGTTTATGTGAATCAAATCACATTTCTGATCTATGAGTCCAAGGCCACCCGGCTCCAAGCGTCTTCACGCTCCGCGCCAGCCATCTGGGAACCTGGGCGGCAGGCGATGCAGAGCCATGAAACGGGCACCTACAGGGAGTGCCAGAGCGCCAACCAGGCCGGGCGACGAATCCAGCGCCATGACCCGACAGGCCGGCAAACCTTCGACAGCCCGTGCTGGCGGCTCCACCGGACGCCCTTCTTCCGCCGGCAGCGCGGACGGCGACTCGACCAGTCCCACACCGAAAGCCTTGAGCAGGGCCTCCTTGCGGGTCCATAACGCCAGCAGCGCCTGTTCGCGGGTAGGTGGCGGCATGTTCCGCAGGCCCTCCGCTTCGGCAGGTGTGCAGATCGTCTCCAGCAGCCCATCCAGCGCGACTCGCGGTGGTGCCCGCTCGATATCGATGCCAACCGTCGCACCGGCGCAGATCGCGATCGCTGCCCGGTTCCCGCTGCGACTCATACTGGTGCTCAACATCGTGCCGGGCAGCCGCGGCTGCCCCGAGACCGCCCCAGTCAGCCGCACCTCCATCGGCTCGACTCCCAGGCATTCCGCCAGCGCCACCCGCCAAACGGCATGGGACAGCACGTAGGCTGTGCGATCGCGATCGAACCGGTAGCGCGCCGCGCGGCCGGACTCGATAGGGTCGAGCGAAGCCGCGGCAGCCGCGACGTCCCCGGCGAACACATCGAGATCGACCAACAGCGCGCACGCCTCGTCCGCCGCCGGCGTAGCGAAACCCGAGCGCTGCAGGGCGTCGCGGATCAGCCGTGTGAACCGGCCCGGGTTGCCGTGACCATCGTGCATTCGCCCCCCATATGTGCTGGTTCGGCAACGGATATCGTCCACCTCTCGCGCCGAGACACTATAGCCAGAAGCGATAGCAGTCTGGATCGGCCAGCACGCCGGCCTCCCCGCACTCCGCAGCCTCCGGATCGGGGTACTTGTGAAGAGTCCGGCCATGGATGGCCGGTTCTGCTCTTCGCGAAACGGACGTCGCGTCAAAGAATGTAGACGAACATGAAAAGGCCGAGCCAGACCACGTCGACGAAATGCCAGTACCAGGCTACCGCCTCGAAGCCGAAGTGATGATCCTTGTTGAAGTGGCCCTTCAGCACGCGCAGCCAGATCACCGCCAGCATGATCGTGCCCAGGGTCACGTGCAGGCCGTGGAAACCGGTCAACAGGAAGAAGGTCGAGCCGTACACGCCGCTGTGCAGGGTCAGGTTCAGTTCCTTGTACGCCTCCATGTACTCGTGCGCCTGGAAGTACAGGAAGGTCGCGCCCAGCAGCACGGTCAGGCCCAGGAACAGCAGAATCTTGCCGCGGTGGCCGGCGCGCAGCGCATGGTGCGCGATCGTCACGGTGACGCTGGAGCTGAGCAGGATCAGCGTGTTCAGCAGCGGCAGGCCCCACGCCGGTACGGTGCGGAACGCGCCGCCGGCCTGCTCCGGACCGTTGCCGCCATTGGCGCCCCAGGCGGCGGTGTAGTCGCTCCACAGGAACTCGTGGGTCAGCACGCCGTGGCCATGACCGCCGAGCCACGGCACCGAGAACATGCGGATGTAGAACAGCGCACCGAAGAAGGCACCGAAGAACATCACCTCGGAGAAGATGAACCACATCATGCCCATGCGGAACGAGGTGTCCACCTGGTGGTTGTAGCTGCCGGCGAGCGATTCGTTGATCACCGAGCGGAACCAGCCGAAGAACATGCCCAGTACGCCGAGCACGCCGACGGTCAGCACGGTCTTGCCGAAGCCGGCCTCACCGGGCTCCGCGTTCAGCCAGTGCGCGGCACCGAACACGGTGATGAACATGACCACTGCGGCCACAATCGGCCAGGAGCTCTTGGCCGGTACGAAGTAAGCGTCGTGCTGCTGACCCATGGTGTAACCCCGTGGATTTCTCTTGATGACTTTTGCCCCGTCGTGCCGCCCGGGGAACTGCATGCCGGTCGTCGAATCCGACCGGTCGGAAAAACGTCTGTTGCTACTTCATCAACACTATCTGCACGAACGAGATCAGGAAGAAGAACAGCACGATCGCGACCAGCACCGTCACCGTGCGCCGCACGCCCTTGCGGCGATCGTCGCGGCCGTCGGCTGCAGGATGGTTCGTCGGTTGCGTCATGATCCTGTTCGTCCTGTTGCGCCACCCCGTCCATGCACGGCCGGGATGGCGCGGCAATGATCAATCGTTCACGTGGCCGTGCGCCAGCTCGTCGTCGTGGATCACCGGCGGCACCTCGAAGGTGTGATGCGGCGCCGGCGACGGCACCGTCCACTCCAGGCCCTTGGCGCATTCCCACACGCGGTCGGTGGCCTTCTTCTTCGAGAAGAACGCGCAGTGGATGAGCACGCCGATGAAGATCAGCTGGGTGGCGCCGAACAGGAAGCCGCCGATCGAGCTGATCATGTTGAAGTTGGCGAACGCCACGTTGTAGTCGGGGATGCGGCGCGGCATGCCGGCCAGGCCCAGGAAGTGCTGCGGGAAGAACAGCACGTTGACCCAGATCACGCTGTTCCAGAAATGCACCTTGCCCCAGAACTCGCTGTACATGTTGCCGGTCCACTTCGGCATCCAGTAATACGCGGCGCCGATGATCGCGAACAGCGCGCCGGTCACCAGCACGTAGTGGAAATGCGCCACCACGAAGTAGGTGTCGTGATACTGGAAGTCGACCGGCACCAGCGCCAGCATCAGGCCGGAGAAGCCACCGATGGTGAACAGGATGATGAACGCCAGCGAGAACAGCATCGGCGTCTCGAACGTCATCGAACCGCCCCACATGGTGGCGACCCAGTTGAACACCTTCACGCCGGTCGGCACCGAGATCAGCATGGTGGCGTACATGAAGAAGATTTCGGCGCCCAGCGGCAGGCCCACCGCGAACATGTGGTGCGCCCACACGATGAACGACAGGAACGCGATGCAGGCGATCGCGAACACCATTGCCTTGTAGCCGAAGATCGGCTTGCGCGCGAAGGTCGGCACCACTTCCGAGATGATGCCGAACGCCGGCAGGATCATGATGTAGACCTCGGGATGCCCGAAGAACCAGAAGATGTGCTGGTACAGCACGGGGTCGCCGCCGCCGCCCGGGTTGAAGAAGTTGGTGCCGAAGTACTTGTCGGTGAGCAGCATGGTCACCGCGCCGGCCAGCACCGGCATCACGGCGATCAGCAGGAAGGCGGTGATCAGCCAGCTCCACACGAACACCGGCATCTTCAGCAGGTCCATGCCGGGCGCGCGCATGTTGAGGATGGTGGCGATGATGTTGATCGCGCCCATGATCGAGCTGATGCCCATCAGGTGGATCGCGAACACCACGTAGGCCAGCGAACCGGTCTGCAGCGCCAGCGGCGGGTACATCGTCCAGCCGCCGGCCGGGCCGCCGCCCGGGAGGAACAGCGTCGACAGCATCAGCAGGAACGCGAACGGCAGGATCCAGAACGACAGGTTGTTCATGCGCGGCAGCGCCATGTCCGGCGCGCCTATCATCAGCGGGATCATCCAGTTACCCAGGCCCACGAAGGCCGGCATGATCGCGCCGAAGATCATCACCAGCGCATGCATGGTGGTCAGCTCGTTGAAGAAGTACGGCTCCATCAGCTGCATGCCGGGCTTGAACAGCTCGGCACGGATCAGCATCGCAAAGCTGCCGCCGATGAAGAACATCGTCAGCGCGAAGATCAGATACAGCGTGCCGATGTCCTTGTGGTTGGTGGACATGCACCAGCGCTGGAAGAAACCTTTCGGCGCGCCGTGGTGATCGTCGTGCTGATCATGGGTGGCTGCGTAGGACATGGCCTTGCACCTCTAACCTGAAATATTGAATGCGACTGCGAAAAAACGTGTGCCGGGAACGGTGGCGGGCGACGGGGATCAGCCCTGCTTGCCGGCGACCGGAGCGGCGACCTGGGCGGTTTGCGGTGCTGCGGCAGGCGCGGCGGACTGCGCCTCCTGCTCGGCCAGCCACTTGGCGAAATCCGCCTTGGACTTGACCACCACCACGATGGGCATGAAGCCGTGATCCTGGCCGCACAGCTCGGCGCACTGGCCGCGGTAGATGCCGGGCGCGGTGAAGTTGGCCCATGCCGCATTGATGATTCCCGGGATCGCGTCGATCTTCCAGCCGGTTGCCGGCACCCACCAGGAGTGGATCACGTCGCTGCTGGTGATCACGAAGCGGATCTTGGTGTCGACCGGCACCACCAGCGGCTTGTCGACGTTCAGCAGGTAGGTGCTCTCGTCGCCGACCTTGACCGCGAACGGGTCCATGCCCGAGCCGAGCTGGCGGGTCTGGTCGCTCTGCGAATCGAGCTTGGACATGAAGCCGACCTTGTCGATCGACTTGCCCATGTAATCCACGTAGTCGTAGCGCCACTTCCACTGGTAACCGGTGACCTTGACGGTCATCTGCGAACCGGTGGTGTCGGCCCAGGTGGTGAGGCCGCCGGTGGCCAGGTAGGCCAGGGTGATCAGGATCAGCACCGGGATGGTGGTCCAGATCACTTCCACCGTGGTGTTGTGCGACCACTTCTCGGCGACCGCGCCGCGCGACTTGCGGAAGCGGAACATCGCGATGAACATCGCGCCGAACACCAGCACACCGATCACCGTGCACACGGCCAGCGAAACATTGTTGAGGTGGTACGCCACCGGCGACCAGGTGCTCGCGCCGCGCTCCATGTTCAGCTGCCACGGACCGGGGGCGGCCAGGGCCACGCCGCCGAACGATGCAAGGGCGAGAGCCGCCGCTGCCGTGAATGATCGCCTGATGCCGCCAGATGTCATGTCTTGCACCTTAGAGTCTGTGTTCATAATCCAAGTACGTCGCGTTGCCCTGCAGCGGCTGGCAGATGGTAGTCCGTGGTGAAGCCCATGCTGGTTGCATGGGCAAGCCGCGGGCTGCCGCATGATGGCCGCTGCAGGGCAACCCGCAGGACCGGGTCTGTTTGCCCAAGGAGCGGCGTCATCGCTCGGTCATGTATCGACATACATTCCCTCTCTCTTCCTTGCCCCGCGGGCAAACAGCTCCCGGCGCGGCGTACTTGGATTGTGAACACAGACTCTTTTGAACCTACTTGCGCGGCTGGTTGAATTCGGCCAGCAACGCCATGAGTTTCTTCGACAGCTCGACGCGTTCCTGATCCGCCAGGAAAACGCCGATCTCCAGTTCGCGCCCGTGCGATGACAGCAGCAGGCGCTGACGCCCGTTGCCCGGCTCCAGCAACACGCGGACCCAGTACGACTGGAAACGCATGCGGCGCCGGCCCGGCAGGGATTGCACCTCCAGCGACGACGCGTCGAGGGTGATGCGCTCACTACGGTCGCCGGCCCGCCAGGCCACGCTCAAGGCGATGGCCACGGCGGCGGATTCCACCAGGGCGAACAGCGGAGCGAACACATTCCCCTGCCACGCACCCAGCACAGCCGTCATCAGCACCAGCGCCACCAGAACCACGATCAACCGACGCAGACCGCGCCGGCTGAGCACGCGATTGGGCTTGAGCCACATCGTCACGCGAGGCAAGCCGGCGGTAGCTGGTCGAAGCACGATCATGGGGATCCGGCGTGCCTGGAACGCCGGAATGATAGGCCGCGGCGGCGCAGCGGGCAAGAATGTCGCACCGGCTTGACCTGGATCAGGCGATCGGACCAGGCCGCCGGAGCGCCTTTCGGGGGCGCCACGGCTCCCGCGAATCGCACGGCACGCGTACAATTCCACGTTTACCTCCGCATCCGCGGATCCTTGCGGCAGACCCGTGACCCAGCCCATTCTCAGCCCCGAAATCCCCGTCGACAGCACGCCCGCGCGCGCGCGCATCACCGCCGCCTGGCTGCGCGACGAGACCGAAGCCGTCAACGACCTGCTCGCCCAGGCCACCCTGCCCGCGACCGAACGCGAGCAGGTGATCGACCTCGCCGCCGGCCTGGTGTCGCGCGTACGCGCGCGCGCCAGGGACCAGAGTGCGGTCGAGTCCTTCATGCGCCAGTACGACCTGTCTTCCGAGGAAGGCGTGCTGCTGATGTGCGTCGCCGAGGCGCTGTTGCGCATCCCCGACAAGGCCACCGCGGACAAGCTCATCCGCGACAAGCTCGGCGAGGCGGACTGGAAGAAGCACCTGGGCCAGAGCGAGTCGCTGTTCGTCAACGCCTCGACCTGGGGCCTGATGCTCACCGGGCACCTGGTGAATCTCGCCGAGGACACCCGCCACGACGTCACCGGCGCGCTGAAGCGGCTGGTCGGCCGCGCGGGCGAGCCGGCGATCCGCCTGGCGGTGCGCCAGGCGATGCGCATCATGGGCCACCAGTTCGTGATGGGCCGCAGCATCAATGAGGCGCTGGACCGTTGCGCGAAGAAGGAATACGCGGTGTACCGCTACTCCTACGACATGCTCGGCGAGTCGGCGCTGACCAGCGAAACCGCCGAGCGCTACCAGGAAGATTACCGCCGCGCGATCGCCGCGATCGGCGCACGCGGCCCGTTCGCGAACCATACCGACGCACCGTCGATCTCGGTGAAGCTGTCCGCGCTGCACCCGCGCTACGAAGTGGCCAAGCGCGGGCTGGCGCGGCGCCAGCTCACCGAAAAGCTGCTGGAACTGTCGCAGCTCGCCATGCAGAACGGCATCGCGCTGTCGGTCGACGCCGAGGAAGCCGAACGCCTCGAACTGTCGCTGGACATCCTCGGCGACGTCTTCACGCACCCCTCGCTCGCCGGCTGGAACGGCCTGGGCATCGTGGTGCAGGCGTACGCCAAGCGCACCCCGTTTGTGATCGACTGGCTGATCGAGACCGCACGTGCGGCAAATCGTCGCTGGTACGTGCGCCTGGTGAAGGGCGCCTACTGGGATGCCGAAATCAAGCGCGCGCAGGAAAACGGCCTGGCCGGCTACCCGGTGTACACGCGCAAGCCGAACACCGACGTGTCCTACCTGGCCTGCGCGCGCAAACTGTTCGACGCCGGCAACGAACTGATCTACCCGCAGTTCGCCACCCACAACGCGCACACCATCGCCGCCGTGCATCACATCGCGCGCGGCCGGCCGTTCGAGTACCAGCGCCTGCACGGCATGGGCACCGACCTGTACAGCGAAGTGATCGGCCCGCAGAACCTGAACGTGCCGTGCCGCGTGTACGCGCCGGTCGGCACCCACGAGGACCTGCTGCCGTACCTGGTGCGGCGCCTGCTGGAGAACGGCGCCAACACCAGCTTCGTCAACCGCGTCGTCGACGAAGCGCTGCCGGTGCGCGAACTGGTCGCCGACCCGTGCGAAACGGTGCGTGCTTTCGCTTCGATCCCGCACCCGCGCATCCCGCTGCCGGTGAATATCTACAGCGACGGCGCTGTGCTCGCGCAGCATTCGAATTTTGTATCCAGGAAGAATTCCATGGGCGCCAACTTCTCCAACGACAACGAACTGAAGGCGATGGCCGACGCGGTCAACGCCCACGCCGGCCCGTGGACGGCCGGCCCCCTGGTGCCGGGCGCAAACGCCAACGGCCCCACCGTGCAGGTGACCAACCCGGCCGACCGCCGCCAGACCGTCGGCAGCTACGTCAGCGCCGACAGCGCCACCGTCGACAAGGCGCTGGCCAACGCGGTCGCCGCGCAGCCCGGCTGGGATCGCCTGCCCGCGGCCAGCCGTGCCGCGATCCTCGAGCACGCCGCCGAGCAGCTCGAAGCGCGCCGCGGCGAGTTCATCGCGCTGTGCGTGCGCGAGGCCGGCAAGAGCCTGCCCGACGCGATCGCCGAGATCCGCGAGGCGGCCGACTTCCTGCGCTACTACGCCGCCATGTCGCGCCGCCTGTTCGGCCAGCCCGAGCAGTTGCCCGGCCCCACTGGCGAAAGCAACCAGCTGTTCCTCAACGGTCGCGGCGTATTCGTCTGCATCAGCCCGTGGAACTTCCCGCTGGCGATCTTCCTGGGCCAGGTCAGCGCCGCGCTCGCCGCCGGCAACAGCGTGATCGCCAAGCCGGCCGAGCAGACCTCGCTGATCGGTCACGCCGCGGTGAAGCTGCTGCACGAGGCCGGCATCCCGCTCGACGTGCTGCAGTACCTGCCCGGCGACGGCGCCACCGTCGGCGCGGCGCTGACGAAGGACCCGCGCGTGTCCGGCGTCGCCTTCACCGGTTCCACCGACACCGCCTGGGCGATCAACCGCGCGCTCGCCGCGCGCAACGCGCCGATCGCCGCGCTGATCGCCGAGACCGGCGGGCAGAACGCGATGATCGCCGACTCCTCCGCCCTGCCCGAGCAGATCGTCAAGGACGTGATCGTTTCGGCCTTCCAGTCCGCCGGCCAGCGCTGTTCCGCCGCGCGCGTGCTGTTCGTGCAGGAAGACATCGCCGACAAGGTCTGCGCGATGCTTACCGGCGCGATGGCCGAGCTGAAGGTCGGCGATCCGGGCCAGCTGTCCACCGACGTGGGCCCGGTGATCGACGCGGACGCGCTGAAGATCCTGGTCGACCACGCCGCGCGGATGGACGCCGAGGCGAAGAATGGCGTTACCAAGAAAATCGGTGAGGTCGCGCTGGACCCGGCGACCACCGCGCACGGCACGTTCTTCGCCCCGCGCGCCTACGAAATCCCCTCGCTGGCCATGCTGACCCGCGAAGTGTTCGGCCCGGTGCTGCACATCGTGCGCTGGAAGGGCAGCGAGCTGGCCAAGGTGGTCGAGCAGATCAACGCCACCGGCTACGGCCTCACCCTCGGCATCCACAGCCGCATCGACGACACCGTCGAGTACATCGCCAGCCACGCCCGCGTCGGCAACTGCTACGTCAACCGCAACCAGATCGGCGCGGTGGTCGGCGTGCAGCCGTTCGGCGGCGAGAACCTGTCCGGCACCGGCCCCAAGGCCGGCGGCCCGCACTACCTGCTGCGCTTCGCCGGCGAACGCACGCTCACCATCAACACCACCGCCGCCGGCGGCAACGCCTCGCTGCTGACGATCGGCGAGTAGGTTCGCTGACCCGTACCGTGGCGCGCCCGGCGCCACGGCATGCAGCGCTCGATCAATAAGGCACCGTGCTGATCAGCGCCTTCTGCGCCGCGCACTGTCCGGCATCCATGGCTGGCGTCGACTGGCGATACATCGCCAGCTCGCGCCGTGCCGATGCGGCGTCCTGCTGGAACGCCGGCGACGCGTGCAGCGCCGCCGCCACGATCGCGGCATTCATCGCGCCGGCCTCGATCGCGCTGTAGTTGTGCGCGCCGCAGACCACCCGGCTGTCGGCGTAGGCGCGGGCGCGCAGGTCGATGTCGGTGGCGCGGTCCGGTGCCAGCTCGGCCAGGATCAGGCCGATCGTCCAGCCCAGCGTGGCCTGGCCGGACGGATAGTCGAAGCTTTTCGCCAGCTGCGGCTTCGACTGGCAGACCGCGCCGTCGTCGATCTGGAACGGCCGCTGGCGCCGGTTCGCCTGCTTCACCGGCGCGTTGACGTGGTCCGCGTCCGCGCCGGCGCGGTCGAGCAGGTTCACCAGTCGCGGCAGTTGCGCCGCATCCAGCGGCACGCCGACGGCACAGCTGAAACCGCGCAGCATCGCCGGCGTGGCGCCATCCGCATCGCTGGTCGCCAGCGTCCAGCGCGGTGTGCCTTGCAGTTGGCGGGTAGCCTTGAAGATCTGCCGGTCCGCCTCGTAGCGGGCGGAGCCGGCTTGCGGTGCGGGCGGCAGCACGCCGGTGGCCTGCGGCCGCTGCGCCGGCGCCAGGTAACCGACCGCTTCCTTCGCGCTGCCGGCAGCCGGTGATGCCGACCGATCGCCGTTCGCACAGCCCGCGAGAACCGTGGCAGCGGCCAGGATCGGGCCGAAGCGGCACGGCCACTGGCGTCGAATGTGCTGCTGCATGCGTGTGTCCTCCCGTGCGCGGGCGGCGCGGATGTTGTGCGGCGCGCAAACGGCAGGCCGTGCACGCATGCTATAGAAGCCCCTTGCCGCTGGCCTGTGCCAGCAGGGCTACGTCGGAGCATCCGCAACATGGCACGTCCCGCCGGCTTGATCGGCCCACCACCTGCCGCCGGCGCATCGCTGGCGAGCGACGACCCGCGCTACACCGCGGCGGAGTTCCCGCCGAACAAGCTGCTGTACCTGGTGCAGTTGGCGGATGCACGCGGCATCGACAGCCGTCCCTGGTTCGCCGGACTGGCGCTGAACCGCGCGCAGATCGCCGACCCCGCGCTGCGCGTGTCGTATCGCCAGGCCGCCAGCTTCGTGCGCCGCGCACTGCAGGCGCTGGACGTGCCCGATGCGGGCCTGCGCATCGGCCGCGAGGGCACCATCGGCGGCTTCGGCCTGCTCGGCCTGGCGATGATGACCTCGCGCACGCTGGGCGATGCGATGTTCGCCGGCATCACCCACCACAAGATCTGCGGCTGCCTGCTCGACGTCGGCGTCGAGCCGGTCAGCGAGCGCGAGGTGGCGCTGGTGGCGTGGCCGCGTTTCGGCGACACCGAGCTGATGCCGTTCTTCTGCGAGGAACTGTTCGCCAGTTGCCTGATGATCGCGCGCGAACTGGTCGGGCCGGAGCTGCGCCCGCTGCGCGTCGAGTTCGCCTATCCGCAACCTGCCTATGCCGCCGGATACGCCACGCTGTTCGAATGCGCGGTGCGCTTCGGCGCGACACGCAACCGGATGATCCTCGACGTGCAGTGGCTGGCCCGTCCGCTGCCCGGCTACAACCCGCTCACCGCGAAGCAGGCGCTGGCGCTGTGCGCGCAGCAACGCACCCCGGACGGCGGCGAGCCGCACCAGGAAATCGTCGCCGCCGTGGAACGCCTGCTGCGCAGCCAGCTGCCGCAGCAGCCGAAGCTCAACGACGTGGCGCGCACGCTCAACCTCAGCGAGCGATCGCTGCGGCGCAAGCTGGCCGAGAGCGGGCGCATCTTCCGCGAGATCCACGACCGCGTGCGCGCCGAACGCGCGCTGCAACTGCTGCAGGCCGGCACGCTCAGCGTGGCCCAGGTCGGCAACGAGGTCGGCTTCAGCGACCCGCGCGAGTTCCGCCGCGCGTTCAAGCGCTGGACCGGCATGCCGCCGCAGGACGCCCGCCGCGCCACCGCCTGACGGCCGACTTCACCCTTCCAGCCGTTTCGCCCCCCTGTTCCTGGCCGTTTTGCCCCCCTGTTTCTGGCCATTTTGCCCTCCCCCTTGGCGGCGGATTGAGGGACAGTGGAGCCATTCGCGGCATCCTATCCGAATGGGGAGTTCAAGATCATGCGCAAGCTGTTCATCAGCGTGGCCATCGCCACCGCGCTCGCCGGTTGCGGCAAGTCCGAACCGGCACCGCAGAACACGACCGACGCCAGCTTCGAGGCGAAGCTGCAGGAGCAGCTGCTGGACGCCAAGCCCGGCAGCGTGATCGACATTCCGGCCGGGCACTACGCGCTCAAGCGCGGCCTCAGCCTGCGCACCGACGGCGTCACCATCCGCGGCGCCGGCATGGACAAGACCGTGCTGTCGTTCAAGGGCCAGGTGGTGGGGCCGGAAGGCCTGCTGGTCAACGCCAGCGACTTCACCATCGAGAACCTCGCGCTGGAAGACACCAAGGGCGACGCGCTGAAGATCAACCAGGGCAAGAACATCACCATCCGCGGCGTGCGCATCGAATGGACCGGCGGCCCGAAGACCACCAACGGCGCCTACGGCCTGTACCCGGTGAAGACGCACAACGTGCTGATCGAGGATTCGGTGGTGATCGGCGCCTCCGATGCCGGCATCTACGTGGGCCAGTCGGACAACATCATCGTGCGCAACAACCGCGCCGAGTACAACGTGGCCGGCGTGGAGATCGAGAACTCGGTGCATGCCGACGTCTACGGCAACACCGCCACCAACAACACCGGCGGCATCCTGGTGTTCAACATGCCGAACCTGTCACAGGAAGGCCACAGCACCCGCGTGTTCAAGAACAAGGTGTATGCGAACAACACCGGCAACTTCGCCGCCAAGGGCGCCGCGGTGGCCAGCGTGCCGGCCGGCTCCGGCGTGGTGGTGAACTCCAACGACAAGGTGGAGATCTTCGACAACGACATCGCCGACAACAAGACGGCGAACGTGATCGTGGCCAGCTACTTCTCCACCAATTACTACAACACCCGCGGCGTGGCGCCTAACTACAACCCCTACCCGAAGGGCATCTTCATCTACGCCAACCGGCTCAAGGGCGGCGGCGATTCGCCGGACGGGATCAAGCTGAAGACGCTGAAGACCGCGATGTACGGCCTCACCGGCCACTTCCCCGACGTGCTGTGGGACGGCTACGTCGATCCGAAGAGCCTGGTGGACGGCCTGCCGCCGGCGAACGACCGCATCTGCATCCAGGACGTCAACGGCGTGATCAACGCCGACGGTCCTCACGACTACAAGAACCCCGGCACCGACATGAAACCGTACCAGTGCACGCTGCCGAAGCTGCCGTCGGTGGTGCTGGCCCCGGAACCGAAGGCATGAGGGTAGTGCTGTTCGCAAGACACGCATGGCCCCTGCTCGCCCTGTTGCTGCTGGCCGGCTGCCAGCGCGGCATGCCGCCGGTGGCGTTCCATGCCGACGGTCGCCCGGCGAAACTCAGCGACTGGCACGTGGTCGAGGTGCATGACGGCAAGCTGCAACTCAACGACGGCGTGGTGCCGTACGACCTCAACACGCCGCTGTTCACCGACTACGCGCACAAGCTGCGCACCGTGTGGATGCCGAAGGGCACGACGGCGCAGTACCGCCCCACCGACACGCTGGACTTCCCGGTCGGCACGGTGATCAGCAAGACGTTCTATTACCCGCGTACGGCCGACGGCAAGTTCGGCGACGTGGCGCGCAACGATGACTACTCGCGCGACTTCGCCGGACAGGGGCTCGACATGGCGAACGTGCGCCTGATCGAGACGCGCATCCTGGTGCATCGCAAGGACGGCTGGGCGGCGATCCCGTACGTGTGGAACGACGCGCAGACCGAAGCCACCCTGGCGCGCACCGGCGCGGTGCTGCCGCTGACCCTGGTCGGCACGGACAACGCGCGCGAGGACTTCAACTACGTGGTGCCCGACGAGAGCCAATGCCAGAGCTGCCATGCGCAGGACTGGATCGACCGCAAGGTGCACCCGATCGGGCCGAAGGCGCGCCACATCAACAAGGACTACCACTACGCCGACGGCAGCGCGAACCAGCTCGAGCACCTGGCGAAGCTCGGCTACCTCAGCGGCCTGCCGGCCCTGGCCGGGGTGCCGCGCGACGCGAACTGGAAAGACAGCCACACCACGCTGGACGCACGTGCGCGCGCCTACCTCGACATCAACTGCGGCCACTGCCACAACGCGAACGGCGCGGCGAACACCACCGGGCTCACGCTCGACGCCGGCACGCCGGAAGACCGCCACCTCGGCATCTGCAAGCCGCCGACCGCGGCCGGCCGGGGCACCGGCGACCACTTCTTCGACATCGTGCCGGGCCAGCCGGACGAGTCGATCCTGCCGTACCGGCTGTCGTCGAAGGAGCCGGGCGTGATGATGCCGGAGATCGGCCGCAGCACCGTGCACCGCGAAGGCGTGGCCTTGATCAAGGCGTGGATCGCGGCGCAGCCGGGGAGCTGCGTGGCGATCCACTGATTCCACACATGACACCTGTGCGCGGCTGCCCGCAGCCGCGTGATCCGTTGCAAGGGGAGAGCACCGAATGAGCATGCGTCAACGTCCACTTTCGATCAGCCTGCGCCGGCTGTTGTTCGGCGGCACCGCCCTGCTGTTGCTGGGCAGCCCGCTGCTGGCGTCCGGCGCCGATGCGCCGCCGCAGGATGCCGCCGCCGGCAGCACCACGGCAACGAACGACCCGGCCAAGGACGTCACCCAGCTGGGCAAGATCACGGTGACCGCGCAGAGCCGCTCGCAGGAGATGCAGGAGGTGCCGATCCCGCTGCAGATCGTCACCGCCAGGCAGGTCGACATGCTGGCCGCCACCGACCTGAGCAAGATGAGCCTGTTCGTGCCCGGCCTGGTCGTCGGCGGCGACCAGCCGACCCAGCCCAGTTACCAATTGCGCGGCATCAGCACCGACGACTTCGGCATCGGCACCGAGTCGGCCGTGGGCGTGTACATCGACGGCGTCTATTCGGCGCGCTCCGGCGCCGCCCTGCTCGCGTTCAACGACATCCAGCGGATCGAGGTGCTGAAGGGCCCGCAGGGCACCCTGTTCGGCCGCAACGCGGCGGCCGGCGCGATCTCGATCATCACCAACGAGCCGAGCGACCATTTCGAAGGCCGCGTGCGCGCCCGCGTCGGCAACTATGGCCGGCAGTACCTGGACGGCCTGGTCAACGTGCCGCTCAACGACGACATGGCGCTGCGCTTCAGCAGCTACAGCAACCGCAGCGACGGCTGGATCAAGGACGCCGCCAGCGGCCAGCGCTACGGCGGCGACCACGATTTCGGCACCCGCACGGTATGGCGCTGGAACCTCTCCGACAACACCCGCGTGCTGCTGTCGTGGGATCACGAGAACCTCAAGCAGTTGCCGAAGCCGGCGATCGGCCCGATCCCGTTGTCGAACGACACGCAACAGCGCCCGCCGTACCCGCCCGATCCGGCGAACTACCTGAACCCGCTGCATGCGCCGCTGTACAACGATGCCGTCGGCGCGGTGGAGAAGCGCAAGTTCGACGGCGCCACGCTGAGCGTGGACCACTCGTTCGCCTGGGGCAGCCTGGTCTCGACCACCGCCTGGCGCCGCTTCGACACCGAGAACCGCGGCGACTACGACGGCACCAATCACATCGTCAGCTACCTCGACACCGCCAACCTCGAACACAACGCGAGCTGGTACCAGGAATTCAAGTTCAGCGGCAGCAACGACCTGGTGGACTGGGTGGGCGGAGCCAGCTACTACGACGAGCGCGCGCGCCAGACCAGCCAGACCAACGTGTTCACCGACGGCATCGACACCCTCGCCGGCAACGTGATGGGCGTGGGCCATCCGCTGACCGACATCAGCAACGGCCTGGCCGCGATGGGCCTGCCGTACACCCTGCTCGGCGATCCGTGGCGCGAGGCGATCAGCAACACCGGCCGCTTCAAGGCCTACGCCGCGTTCGGCGACGTGATCTGGCACCTCAACGACCGGCTCAACCTCACCACCGGCATCCGCTATACGCGCGACCAGAAGACCTTCTCCTGGTACAACATGCCGCGCCGCGCCGACGAGTTCGACGCCACCGTCGCGGGGCTGGCGCAGGCCGGCGTCATCGACATGCTGCCGCCCGAGGCGCAGTACGCGCTGGCCGCGTTCGGCGGCAACATCATCTTCACCGACGCGATCGGCATCCCGGTGCAGTTCGACGACAGCTGGAGCGACTTCAGCCCCCGCGCCGTGCTCGACTACAAGTTCACTCCGGACGTGATGGGCTACGTCTCGGTCACCAAGGGCTACAAGGCCGGCGGCTACAACAGCGTGCAGGTGGGCTCGCGCTTCGAACCGGAAAAGGTGTGGAACTACGAGGCCGGCCTGAAGACGGTGTTCCCCGAACAGCACCTGCTGCTCAACGGTTCGGTCTACCACTACAGGTACAGCAACCGCCAGTCGTTGACCCTGGACCCGAACACCGCCGGCTCCGGCGTGCCGCGCTACCTGGTCAACAGCACCGACCAGGAAGCGAGCGGAGCGGAACTGGAACTGCAGTGGCAGCCGCTGACCGACCTGCAACTGGGCCTCACCGGCGCCTACATCGACGCCACCTACAGCAAGGCCGTGGCGGCCTCCGGCGTCGATCTGTCGGGCCAGCCCACCGGCGAGCCGAAGTTCTCCTTCGCGGCAAGCCTCGGCTACACCTGGCACGCGGTGGCCGGCGGCAACCTCGCGTTCAACCTCAACCATGCGTTCCGCGGTGAATCGCGCTGCAACCGCGACTCGCAGCTGCAGGGCACCTGCCAGATCAGCCCGAACTTCAGCACCGGCAGCAGCCAGCAACGCACCGATGCGCGGCTGGACTGGAGCTCGGCGAACGATCACTGGGGCATCGCGGTCTACGCCAACAACGTGTTCGACAAGCGCTACGTCACGGGTGTAAGCAACATGTCCACCAGCGTGTTCGGCACCCCGTACGCCAGCATCACGCCGCCGCGCATGGTGGGCATGGAGTTGCGTGCGAAATTCTGAGAGCCCCATGACCGACAGCCACCCGCTGACCGCCGAACTGCAACGTCTGCGCGACGCGCAGGCGCGCGAGCCGATGCCGACCTGGGCGCAGCGCGCGACGCGCCTGCGCGCGCTGGAAGCGATGCTGCGCGAGCAGCGCGAAGCCTTCGCCGCGGCGATCCACGCCGACTTCGGCCAGCGCCCGGCCGAGGAGACCGACCTGCTGGAGATCTTCCCCAGCCTGTCGGCGATCCGTCACGCGCTCGGCCACGGCCGGCGCTGGACGAAGCCGCGGCGGCGCCTCGCCGACTGGCTGTTCCTGCCCGCGCGCACCGAACTGCGGCCGCAGCCGCGCGGCGTGGTCGGCATCATCGTGCCGTGGAACTACCCGCTGTACCTGGCCGTCGGTCCGCTGGTCGACGCGCTGGCCGCCGGCAATCGCGCGATGCTGAAGATGAGCGAGTTCACTCCGCGCTTCTCGGCGCTGTTCGCCGAACAGGCGGCGCGTTACTTCCAGCCCGACGAAGTGCGGGTGGTGACCGGCGATGCCGTGGTGGCGCAGGCGTTCGCCGCGCTGCCGTTCGACCACCTCCTGTTCACCGGCTCCACCGCGGTCGGCCACCAGGTGATGCGCGCGGCCGCGGCCAACCTCACCCCGGTGACGCTGGAGCTGGGCGGCAAGTCGCCGGCGATCATCGGCCCCGGCGCGCGCTTCGAACACGCGGTGGAACGCATCGTGTTCGGCAAACTGGTCAACGCCGGGCAAACCTGCATCGCACCCGACTATGTGCTGCTGCCGCGCGCGCGCGTGGCGGAATTCATCGACCTCGCCGGCAAGGCGATGGCACGGATGTATCCGCGGCTGGGACAGAACACGCAGTACGCCAGCATCGTGTCCGACCGCCAGTACCAGCGCCTGGCCGCCCTGCGCGACGGCGCGCTGGCCGCCGGCGCGCGCGTGCACCCGCTTGGCGAGGCGACGGAAGATCCGGCGCGCCGGCTGCTGCCGCCGCAGCTGCTGACCGACGTCGACGATGGCATGGCGGTGATGCGCGAGGAGATCTTCGGCCCGCTGCTGCCGCTGCTGCCGTACGACTCGCTGGACGATGCCATCGCGCATGTCGCCGCGCGCCCGCATCCGCTGGCGCTGTACCTGTTCGAACACGATCAGGCCCGCATCGACCGGGTGCTGGCGCGCACCCACGCCGGCGGCGTCAGCGTCAACGACACGCTCTATCACATCGCCCAGCACGACCTGCCGTTCGGCGGCGTCGGCGCGTCCGGCATGGGCGGCTATCACGGCGAGGCCGGCTTCCGCACGTTCTCGCACCTGAAGCCGGTGTTCCGCCAGGCCCGCTTCAACGGCGCCCGCCTGCTCAATCCGCCCTATGGCGCACGCTTCCGGCGCATGCTCGCCCTGCTGCTGCGCCGCGGTTGAGGTTCCCCGCGCATAAAAAAGCCTCCCCGCCGAAGCGGGGAGGCTTGTTTCCATGCGCGGTTACCGCGGGTCGGGCGTCAGAACTTGTACTGCGCCGACAGGCTCAGCAGGTTGCCGTAGTCGTCGAAGTTGCCCGTCAGCGTGTCGCCCGTGCTGTCGGTGTTCTGGGCGTGCGCGTTGTTGACAAAGATGTGCGCATACGAGGCATTGATCTCGAAGTGCTCGCTGGCCTTGTAGCCGATGCCGACGGCGGCGATCTTGCGGGTCGAGTCGGGCACGCGCGGGCTGCGGGTGTCCAGGTAGGTCGGGCTGCTGTCGACCGCGATGCCGCCGCGCAGGGTCAGCTTGTCGCTGAGGTAGTAGTCGCCGCCGATCGAGGCGTAGATGGTGTTGCGCCAGTTGTACGGCTCCGAGGTCTGCGGCTGCGAATTGCCGTAGTTCACCGTCAGGTTCTTGAACACGTCCCACTTGGTGTACGCGACGTCGACGCCAAGGCCGAACTTCTCCGCCTGGTGCCAGTAGCTCACGCTGGCCACGGCGGGCGTGGTGAAGTCGGCGGTGCCGGTGGTGTGGGAGAACGGCGGAATCGAGCTGGCCAGCGCCGGGTTGGCGAGCAGCAGGTCGTAGCCCGGCGTGGTGGTGAAGTTGCCGGTGCCCTGCAGGCGATGGCTGATCTTGGAACGGTAGTTCAGCGCCAGCTTGTCGTTCGGCGTCAGCTTCCAGTAACCGCCCAGCTGCCAGCCGTAGCCCCAGTCGTCGCCCTTGATGCGGGCATAGCCGTCCACGCCCGGAGGCGTCACCGCCGCCACGCCGGCCGCCGCGGCCTGACCCTGCTGCACGGCTGCCTGGATCATCGCGGCGCCCTGCGCCGGCGGGATCTGGCCGGCCGCGATGGCTGCCTGGATCTGCGCGACGCCGGCGGCGGTCTGCGCCCCGATGCCCTGCTGGATGCCCAGGCCCACGGCGTTGAAGTTGACCGCGCTGGTCAGATCGGCACTGGTCTTCTGTGCGATGAAGCTGGCGCCGAGACTGAAGGTGTCGGTGACGTCGAACGACGCCGACAGCGTGGCGTCCAGCGACTGGAACTTGGACTTGATACCGTTGTAGCGGCCCACCCAGTCACGGTCGTATTCGGTCTGGAAACCGAACGGCACCGAGAAACCAGCGCCCACATGCACCCGGTCGCTGACCTGGGTGGCGAAGAACAACGCCGGCACCGGCAAGGTGGTGCCGCCGTCGCCGCCGTTGCCGCCGCTGATCGGGCGACCCAGCGCGTCGGTGGCGCTGCCGCTGAACTTGGTGCTGAAATTGATGGCGGTGACATCGGCCTGCAGGTAGGTGCCTTTCAAGTCGGTCATCGCCGCCGGGTTGTTGACCACCACCGAAGCGTCGCCGCCGGCCGTGGCGGAACCCGCAAAGGCGCGACCCAACCCCTTGGCGCTGTTCTCCTTGAGCTGGAACGCACTCGCATCTGCGTTCGCGGGTGCGACCAGGGCGCCCACGACCGCGATGCTCAGCGCGGCGAGCGCCAGTGGACGGGCAGCGCCCGTGAGGGAACGGAAAGACGTGTGCATCGCTAGCTCCTGCATGTTGTTGGTGCAGCTCGGGGTAGTCTCGATATCCACGGAAGGGCAAATTCATACGCACGTTTGAACTTCCTGCGCAGGACTTTGCCCTCTTGGACAAGGAGTTGCAAGTGCGGTCGCAACAAATAACTAACGCCAGCATTTCGATCGGATAGGCAAACTCGGGTGACCGGTCCATCGGCAGGCGCTGCTACTCTCGCCTCCCCAGCGTCCACCCTGCTGCCCAACCCTCCAAGACGGTGCCGCCATGCAATGTTTCGTCTATGCCAGTCAACGCAAGGCCGACAGCTACTTGTGGATGGCGCAGCGCGATGCGTTCGACACGCTGCCCGAACCGCTGGTGCTGTTGCTCGGTGAGCTGCGTTTCGTGATGGAAGTGCAGTTGGACGAGCAGCGCAAGCTGCCGCTGGAGGACACCGAACAGGTGCTCGAGCATCTGCGCCTGCAGGGCTGGCACCTGCAGTTGCCGCCGCGGGAAACCCTGGCCACCGCCAACCATCCCGCCTATACGCACTCACCGAGGGATGATCGGGACGAGTGAATCGCGCATGATGTCGCTGGCGTTAACGCCTGGTTACCGTCCGCACATCCAACGATTTCTATACTGTCCCCCATGACCCAGCCCAAATCGCGCCGCCGCCCTCCCTTCCTGCACGCCTTGGTCTGGTTCATTCCGGGACTGCTCGCGGTCGCCGTCGCCGGCCTGGTGACCCACCCTCTGACCCTGGTGCCGCTGCTGCTGGCGAACGCGTTGACCATGGCCGCGATCTGCCATGCGATCGGCTTCGATCCGGAGCCGCGCTTCGGCCGCACGGTGCTGCGCCGGGGCGCCGCGCACCTGGTGATGTTCACCGGTTACACCGCGCTGGTGTTCGTGCTGGTCGCCTGGCCGATGCTGCAGCTGACCCAGGCGCCCAGCCTCAGCGCGGCGCTGGTGCTGGCCGCGGCGCTGGTGCTGGCGCTGGTGGCGCTGTGGCGGCTGTGGCCGGCGTTTGGCCTGGTGTTCGTGTGGGACGACGCCTACCCGAGCCAGCGCGACGGCTCGTGGATCTTCACCGCCACCTTGCGCAGCATGGCGTTCGGCCGTCACCTGTCGCGCGAGGAACGCTTCTTCAGCCACTTCCTGCCGGCCGCGTTCTCGCTGCTGGTGCTGGCGTTCGGCGCGATCGCGCTGACCGGCCTGTACGGCGTGCTGCCGCCGGAGCCGCGCATCGCCGCGCTGGCGATCTATGCCGTGCTGCTGCTGCCGCTGGGCTGCCTGGTGATCGCCAACCGCACGCTGCGCGCGCTGCTGTGCGAGCGTCACCAGCCGCGCCGGCAGGCCGATCGCGGCCCGGTCGCCGCACCGCGCCCGGTGCTGAGCGAGCAGGAACGCACCGCCGGCACGCCGGAACAGGCCGCCGCCCTGCTGACCGCCACCCGTGACGGCGACATCGAGCGCGCGCTGGCCCTGGTCGAAGCCGGCGCCGATCCCGACACCGCGCCGGACACCGACGACCGCGACCAGCGCCCGGTATTGATGCTGGCCGCGCTGCTGCCGGATACCCGCCTGCTGCGCACGCTGATCGCCAAGGGCGCCGACGTGAACCGCGCCAGCGGCGGCATCACCCCGCTGCTGGCCGCCACCCGCGACAGCTGGCACGGCCGCGCCGAGGCGGTGCTGACCCTGCTCGCCAACGGTGCCAGCCCGCTGGTCACCGATGCCGAGGGCAATACGCCATTGCACGGCGCCGTGCTCGGTGCCGACGCCGGCGTGGCGGCGATGCTGCTGGACGCAGCCGCGCCGATCAACGCGCTGAACAAGGCCGGCATCAGTCCGCTCGCCACCGCCTGCCGCGGCGCCAACTGGCCGCTGGTGAAATTCCTGCTGGAGCACGGCGCCAAGCCGGCCCCCGCCGGCGGCGAGCCGGCGCTGGTCGCCGCCGCCGGCATCGCCGACGACGATGTCGAAGGGGTGAAGCTGCTGCTCAAGCATCGCGCCGCGGTCAACGCCGTCGACGCGCGGCAACGGCACGCGCTGCTCAGCGCTGCCGCCGAAGGCCACGAGCAGATCGCCCGCGCACTGTGCGCCGCGGGCGCCGACGTCAACCTGGTCGACCGCCACGGCAGCAGCGCGCTGATGGAAGCGGCGCGCGCCGGTGCCGGCGGCATCGTGCAACTGCTGGCCGAGGCGCAAGCCGACGCCGGCCTGCGCGACAGCCACGGCCGCGACGCGCTGACCCTGGCCTGCCAGTCGCCGCGTGCGCACGGCGAAACCGTGCGTGCGCTGCTGGCGCTGGGTGCCGAGCCGAAGAGCGCCGGCAGCGATGGCCGCAGCGCGCTCGATCACGCCGCCGCCGCCGGGCGCTGGGACCTGGTCGCCCTGCTCGATCCCGACACGCCGCTGCCCGCCAGCCTCAGCCAGGACGTGCTGGGCGAAGGCAGCGACACCCCGGCACACCTGCTCGACGCGTTGCGCTTCAGCCACTGGGCCATCGTCTCCGGCTTCGCCGAGCGCGTGCGCGAATGGCCGCAGCCGGAGCTGGCCCGGTTGTACCTGGAGCTGGCCATGCCGGGCCTCGCCGCGGCCCGCCGCTGGCTGCTCGATCACGGCCTGGATGCCGAAGCCCGGCTGGAAGCGCCGCGCATCGACGACGCCGAAACCGCCGACGCACCGCGCCTGCCGCCGCTGGGCCAGCGCCTGTTCGACGCCTTGCTGCAGCGACTGCCGGACGCCACCGAAGCGTTGGACGACCTGCTGCAGGCCGGCGCCAGCCCGGCCGGCGCCGGCCTGCTGGCGCAGGCGCTGCTGCACTTGAACGGGGCGGCCCAGGGCGCCGCGCTGCCGCTGAACCTGCTCGAACGCGGCGCCGATCCGTTCGGTGCCGACGCGCGCGAACGCACGCCGCTGCAGCTGGCCGTGGTCAACGCGCAGCTGCCGCTGCTGCAGGCCCTGCTGGCCCGCGGCTGCGATCCGAACACGCGCGACCGCGACGGCCGCACGCCGCTGTTCGCCGCGCTGGAACACGGCGCGCAGGCGCTGCCGCTGGTGCGCGCGCTGATCGCCCACGGCGCGAATCCCGAAGCCGCCGACGCGAATGGCGAAACCCCGCTGGGCCTGGCACTGGAGCACCCGGCGGTGGAGCGCTGGCTGGACTGGCGCGACTGGCCGCGGCCGAACCGTGCACTGCGCGCCGAGGACCTGCCTGCCGCCGCCAAGGCCGGCGCGCTGGCCAGCGTGCAACGCCTGCTCGAACTGGGCTTCGCCGTGGACACCCGCGACAGCCAGGATGCCACCGCGCTGCTGCATGCGTGCGGTGCCGGCCATCGCGACATCGCCGCCTGCCTGCTCGACGCCGGCGCCGACCCGTCGCTGGCCGCGCGCAGCGGCGTGACCCCGCTGGCCGCCGCCGTGGCCGCGCGCCGCGAGGCCCTGGTTGCGCTGCTGCTGCAACACGAGGTCGCGGTCGAGCAGCGCCTGCCGAACGAGGCCACCGCGCTGATGGTCGCCGCGGCGATGGGTTATCCGGACATCGCCGAACAACTGCTGGACGCCGGCGCCGAGGTCAACGCGGTCGACGACGCCGGCCGCAGCGCGCTGCATGCCGCCGCCCAGTTCGGCTTCGAGCACAACGACAGCCTGCGCGCGCGGCGCCTGTTCGACAGCCTGCTCAAGCGCGGTGCCGACATCAACCACGCGGACAACGAAGGCAAGACGCCGCTGCTGCTGCTGCTCGGCGCACAGCTGCGCCCGGGCAGCGAATGCGATGCCACCCATATCGGTGCGTTGGTGCCATTGCTGCTGGATGCCGGTGCACGGGTCGAGCACGCCGACCAGCGCGGCGTCACCGCGCTGCACGCCTGCGCCATGCATGCGCTGCTGCCGCCGGCGCGCGTGCTGCTGTCGCGCGGCGCCGACCGCAACGCGGCCGATGCGTTCGGGCGCACCGCGGCCGACGTGGCGCGGCAGCTGGGCTACGTCGACATCGCCCACGAACTGGCCGCGCGCAGCAGCGCGATCCCCAGCGTGCGGCAGACCCTGCGCCAGCCGGCGCAGCCGTCGGATTAGGGATACCCGAGGCGCCGGTCTATTCCTCTTCCTCGCTGCTCTGCGGCGTGGCCGCGTCGCGCTGGCGCTCGCGTTCCGCGCTGCGCTCGGCATCCGCCTCGAACAGGTGCTGCAGATCGACCAGCGCGTCGCGCGTGCTCTGGATCAGCCTGGTCTCGTCGTCGTAGACCAGCGCCTGCTTCTTCAGCAGTTCCTCGTCATAGCGACGAAAACGCTCGACCCGGTCGGCCGCCAGCTCGTGCGGCAGGCCGAGCGCCTCCAGCGTCTTGCGGGTCATCTTGAGGCTGGAGTGGAAGGTCTCGCGGACCGGTTCCTCGACGCCCATGTCCATCAGCCGGAACACGTGCTGGCGGTTGCGCGCGCGGGCGATGATCTTCAGGTGCGGGTACTGCCGCCGCACCAGGCGCGCGGTGCGCAGGTTCGCCTCCGGGTCGTCGGTGGCCAGCACGAACACCTCGGCCTTGTCGGCCCGCGCCGCGCGCAGCAGTTCCGGTCGCGCCGGGTCGCCGAAGAACAGGTTGACGCTGCCGAAGCGGCGCGACTGGTCCACCTGGTCGGCCGAATGCTCCAGCGCCACGAACGGGATGTTCTGCGCGCGCAGCACGCGGGCGATGATCTGGCCGACCCGACCGAAGCCGGCGATGATCAAGAGCCGTCCTTGAACGCCAATGCCGCGTCAAAGAAAAGCGCGGATATGTATCTCTAATATAATGGTTATTTCATATACATCATAGACCTTGCAAATTGGAACCCCGTTCATTTAGAATACAAGCGAACCTGATCGCACCATGCAAAGAGAGACGCCACCGCCATGCCCGCGCCCTTCACCGTCCGCCTCGACGAGTTGACGCTGAACGCCCTCGACCATCTCGCGCAAAAAACCGATCGCTCCCGCAATTGGCTCATCAGCCGCGCGGTCCAGGATTTCGTCGCGCTCAATGCGTGGCAGCTCGGTAAGATCGAAGCCGGAATTGCCGCCGCCGATCGCGGCGAGTTTGCATCCGATGAAGAGCTGGCGCGCGTGAGGAAGAAATTCGCGCCGAAATCATGAGAGTGCGTTGGACGACCCCGGCGCTGCGCGATCTCGAAGTCATCGGTGACCACATCGAGCGCGACAATTCCGCCGCCGTTGCCGCGCGGGCCGTGACGACGATCCTCGATCAAGCCGACAATCTCGCGGAATTTCCGCATATGGGGCGTCCGGGCCGCATCCCCGACACGCGTGAGCTGGTCGTGGTCGATACGCCCTTCATCGTGCCCTACCGCGTGCGCGACGCTGAAGTCGAATTCTGGCCGTCTTCCACGGCGCGCGCCAATGGCCGGACAAATT
>CAVPQF010000123.1:0-64898 GCA_963707225.1 uncultured Gammaproteobacteria bacterium | reverse complement strand
GAGCGAAAAACAGAATCCCGAAAAGCTGGATCAGCAAGAGCCGCTCGCGGGAAAAATTCAGCGCGGTGGTGCCCCAGGTAAGGGTGAATACCGTCATCAGATAAAACAATACAAAGGTGCACAGCGCCATCAGCGTGCCGCGTACCAGCATCCCGGCGTGATCGCGCAACACCGTGAGAATCGGCAGTCGCTCGCGCTCCTGTGCAGCCAGTGCATGCTGAAATACCGGGGTTTCCTGCAGATTCAGGCGCACCCACAGGCCCACCAGCACCAGGATGCTGCTGGCCAGGAAGGGTACTCGCCAGCCCCAGAGAAAGAACTGGGCATCGCTGAGGTAGTGCGTGAGCAACAGAAACGACCCGCCGGAGAGGATGAAACCTATGGGCGCGCCCAGTTGGGGAAACATCCCGTACCAGGCGTAACGCCGCACCCACAGTTTCTGCTTGTGCGTCCACTGCGTGCGCCGCACGATGCGGATACCGTGAGTGACCAGTTCCGGCAGGATGCGCTCGTTGAGGATCGCGTACTGCCGTGCGATCTGCCGGTGCGCGATCTCGCTGATCTCGGCCAGCGCACGCTTGGGCGGGATGCCGTCCGGGCCGATCATCTCGTGGTCCAGCGCGATCTGGCCCTTCAGCCCGGCCACCCGGATCTCGAAGAACTCGTCCATGTTCGCGGAGAAGATCAGCAGGAACTTCAGCCGCTCCAGCAGCGGCGTGCGTTCGTCCAGCGCCTGGTCCAGCACGCGGATGTTGAACTGCAGCTGCGACAGCTCGCGATGGATGTACAACCGGCTGTCGCTGAGGTCCGGTCCTGGCGTCGACGGCGCTGCATCGTTGGCGGCGGGTGCGGCGGCGTCGGTCGGCAAGGTGTCGCGAATCAGGCGGCGGTTCATCGGTACATCGGGTCCGGCAAAGGTGGATGCAGCGTTCCTGCATGGTAACCCGCCACGGACAAGGCGGGGTGGGCACGGCGGGGTGGGCACGGCGCAGGCAGGTCAGGCCGCACCCAGCCTGCGGTATTTTCCTGACCACAGGATGACACTTGCGCTCGCGGCCGGACGGCCGGCACATGCAGGCCCACGGTCGTTTGCCTTATGGTTGACGCTCCCCGTCGGCCCTGCCGCCGAGCTCGCCCTGTCGATCGAACGCCTCATGCAGACCCGCGTCGAAAGCGCCCCGCTGTCCCTTGCCGCCATTCCGACATCCATCGGAACACCCGCCACGGAACGCACCCAGTTCGCGGTGCTCGGCGGGATCAGCTTCGCGCACATGCTCAACGACATGATCCAGTCGCTGATCCTGGCGATCTACCCGATCCTGAAACACGATTTTCATCTCAGCTTTGCGCAGGTCGGCCTGATCACGCTGACCTACCAGCTCACCGCCTCGCTGCTGCAGCCGCTGGTCGGCACGGTCACCGACCGCCGGCCGATGCCGTACTCGTTGCCGGTCGGCATGGGCTTCACCCTGTGCGGCCTGCTGCTGCTCGCCATCGCGCCGAACTTCCCGGTGCTGCTGCTGGCCGCCGCGCTGGTCGGCACCGGCTCGTCGGTGTTCCACCCGGAATCCTCGCGGGTGGCGCGGATGGCTTCCGGCGGACGGCACGGCCTGGCGCAGTCGCTGTTCCAGGTCGGCGGCAACACCGGCTCGTCGCTGGGGCCGCTGCTGGCCGCGTGGATCATCGTGCCGCACGGGCGCGGCAGCGTGGCGTGGTTTTCGCTCGCCGCGCTGCTGGCGATCGTGGTGCTGCTGCAGGTCGGCCGCTGGTACAGCCATCACCACATCACCCGCGGCAAGTCCGCGGCGCGGCATCTCGCGGTGGTGGCGCTGTCCCGCAGGCAGATCGTCGGCGCGCTGGCGATCCTCGGCCTGCTGATCTTCTCCAAGTATTTCTACCTGGCCAGCATCAGCAGCTATTACACCTTCTACCTGATCCACAAATTCGGCGTGTCGGTGCAGAGCGCGCAGGTGCACCTGTTCGTGTTCCTGTTCGCCGTGGCCGCCGGCTCGCTGATCGGCGGCCCGGTCGGCGACCGGATCGGGCGCAAGTGGGTGATCTGGGTGTCGATCCTGGGCGTGGCGCCGTTCACCCTGTTGTTGCCGCACGCGAACCTGATGTGGACTGGCGTGCTGACGGTGATCATCGGCCTGGTGCTGGCCTCGGCGTTCTCGGCGATCCTGGTCTACGCGCAGGAACTGCTGCCCGGCCGCGTGGGGATGATCTCGGGGCTGTTCTTCGGCCTGGCCTTCGGCATGGGCGGCATCGGCGCCGCCGTGCTCGGCGGGCTGGCCGACGTGCACGGGATCGAATACGTCTACCGGCTGTGCGCGTACCTGCCGCTGATGGGGCTGATCACGGTGTTTTTGCCGAACCTGGAGCGCCCGATTCGCGCGTGACGTCGCCATAGGGAGGGCACGGCCCGCCGGCTTTTCTCGTACGCAACAAGAGCGGCGGGCAGCGCCCGCCCTACACGGCTTGCGTGCCGACGATGACCGGCTCCGGCTCCAGCCGCACGCCGAATTTCGCCTCGACGTCGGCGATCACCCGTTGCGCCAGTGCCCACAGTTGCGGCCCGGTGGCCTTGCCGTGGTTGACCAGCACCAGCGCATGCCGATTGGAAATGCCGGCGTCGCCTTCGCGCACGCCCTTGAGGCCGGCGGCCTCGATCATCCACGCGGCAGACACCTTGCAGCGGCCGTCGGGCTGCGGCCAGGCAGCGAGGCCGGGATGCCCGCGCTTCAGCGCATCGGCCAGCGCGGCCTCGACGATCGGGTTCTTGAAGAAGCTGCCGGCGTTGCCGATCACCGCCGGATCGGGCAGCTTGCGCGTGCGCAGGTGCACCACCGCCTCGGCGACGTGGAACGGCGCGGGCTTGTCGACGCCCATCCGCGCCAGCTCCTCGGCGATGCCGGCGTAGTCGGTGCGCAACGGACGGCTGCGCGGCAGCACGAAACGCACGGCGGTGACGATGTAGCGGCCCGGCTCGTGCTTGAACAGCGAATCGCGGTAACCGAATGCGCAGGTGGCGTGGTCCAGCGTCACCACGCGGCGTTCGCGCGTATCCCAGGCCTCGACACTCTCGACGAATTCGGCGACCTCGCAGCCGTAGGCGCCGATGTTCTGGATCGGTGCGGCGCCGACGGTGCCGGGAATCAGGATGAGATTCTCCAGGCCGGCGTAGCCCTGGCCCAGGGTCCAGCGCACGAAGTCGTCCCAGCGTTCGCCGGCGGCCACCGCGATGCGCGCGCTGGCGCCGTCGCTCTCCACCTGCACGCCGCGGGTGGCCATCGCCAGCACGGTACCGTCGAAGTCGCCGGTGAACAGCAGGTTGCTGCCCTCGCCCAGCACCAGCAGGCGTCCGTTGCGCACCGCGGGGAAGTCGAGCAGCTCGGGCAGCTTGCTGGCGTCGCGGATCTCCGCCAGCAGCTTCGCCCGCGCGTCGACGCGCAACGTGTTGCGCGTCGCCAGCGAGGCGCTTTCGGTGAGCGTGTAACCGCCCATGTCCGTGCGCTCTGCAGGCAGGTGGATACGTTCAGACGGCATCGGCATCCTCGCGCTGGCGGCGGATTTCGTTCACGCACTCGGCGACCAGCGGCGGCCCGCGATAGATCAGCCCGGAATAGAGCTGCACCAGCGAGGCCCCCATCTTCATCTTCTCGGCGGCATCGCTGCCGTCGAGGATGCCGCCCACGCCGATCAGCGGAATGCGGCCCTGCAGGCGCCGATGCATGCCGGCCAGCACCGCGGTGGAACGGTCGAACAGGGGCTTGCCGGACAAGCCGCCGGCTTCATTGCCATGCGGGTCGTCGGCCACCGCCGCATGGTCGATCGTGGTGTTGCTGCAGATCACCCCATCGATGCCGGTATGCAGCAGCACCTCGGCGATCGCGTCCAGCTCCGCCTCGCCGAGATCCGGCGCGATCTTCAGCAGCATCGGCTTGCGTCGGCCGTGCTGCGAGCCGAGCCGCTCCTGCGCCTCGCGCAGCACCGAGATGAAGCGGCGCAACGTGGCTTCCTCCTGCAGGTCGCGCAGGCCCTGGGTGTTCGGCGAGGAGATGTTCACCGTGACGTAGCTGGCGTGCTCGTACACGCGGGTCAGGCAGAGCAGGTAGTCGCTGACCGCCTTCTCGTTCGGCGTGTCCTTGTTCCTGCCGATGTTGATGCCGAGCACGCCGTGGTAGCGGGACTGCCGCACATTGCGCACCAGCGCGTCGACGCCGGCGTTGTTGAAGCCCATGCGGTTGATGATCGCCTCGTGCCGCGGCAGCCGGAACAGGCGCGGCCGGTCGTTGCCCGCCTGCGGCTTCGGCGTCACCGTGCCCACTTCGATGAAGCCGAAGCCCAGCGCGTCGAGCGCGTCCAGGTGTTCGGCATTCTTGTCCAGGCCGGCGGCGAGCCCGACCGGGTTCGGAAAGGTGATGCCGAACACCCGGGTCGGCAGGTCCGCCGGCGGCTTGGCGATCCACCGGGAAAGGCCGCTGCGCTGGGCCACGCCCAACGCATACAGGGTGGCGCGATGCGCGGTCTCGGCATCGAGCTTGAACAGCAGCGGACGCAGGAGGTCGTACATGGATCAGGCCAGTTGGCCCGCGAAGATGCGGGTGTCGTAATCGAAGCTTACCGTGCCGTTTTCGGCACAGCTGTCGAACAGTTCGCGCAGCGCGCGCAGCATCGGTTCGTGCCGGGGATGGCCTGCCTTCGGCGCATACGACGACGACATCAGGCGTCCGCGCAAGGCCTCGAAATCCAGCTGCTGCGCGTGTTCGAAACGGGCGGCGCCGCGGAAGCCGGCACCGAACCAGGCGCGCATGCGCGCGTCGTCGGCGTAGCGCTCGGCCACGCTGGTGTAGTCGGTGCCGTGGGCCAGCAGCAGCGCTTCGTAGCCTTCGAGGAAACGCGTGCCGGTGAGCCGGCGCGAGTTCCACCAGATCGCCGCCAGCCCGCGCGGACGCAGGATGCGTGCGAACTCGCGCCGCGCCGCATCCTCGTCGAACCAGTGGAACGCCTGCGCCACGGTGACCAGGTCCACGCTGGCATCGGGCAACCCGGTGGCATCGGCGCCGCCATCGACCGCATCGAAACCCGCGTACGCCTGCAGCCAGCGTTCGGCGGCGGCGCGCATCGGCGCATTCGGCTCCACCGCAGTCACCCGGTAACCGGCGTCGAGGAATGGCTTGGCGGAGATGCCGGTGCCCGCCCCCACGTCCGCCACTCGCCAGTTGCTGTCCACGCCCTGTTCGCGCTGCAGCCAGTCCAGCAAGGCTGCCGGATAGTCGGGCCGGTAGCGCACGTAGTCGTCGACGCGATCGCCGAAGCGCGCGGTGGCTTGCAGGGAAGAGTTCTTGTCAGCCATGGAGCATCTGTCCGCCATCGACGACCAGGGTGTGGCCGGTGATCCAGCCCGCCCACGGCGAGGCCGGGAACAACGCGGCGTGGGCACCGATCGACATGGCCGCACCGGCTTCGGCGAAGCCCAGCGCGATGCTGCGGCCGATGCCGCGGCTGCCGCCGGCGACGATGGCGCGATACCCGTGGAAATCGAAAGGCATGCGCGGCATCAATGCCAGTTCGAAAAGGCGAAACCGAAGATCAGCGCGGCGATGACCACGAACACCGCCAGCACGCACAGCAGCAGTTGCACGTAGCCGAGCACCAGCCCCGCCACGGCCATGCCGTCGCCCTCGATGCGGGCATCGGGTGGACTGCGGCGGATTTCGCCACGCGCCAGGTGGCCGCAGATGATCGCCACGATCGCACCCACGAACGGCAGCACGCACCAGGCCAGGATGCCGAAGACCAGGCTCACCACGGCCAGCGAACTGGTGCCGGTGCCCGGACGGTAGGACGGTTGATAGCTCATCGGATCGCTCACTCATGTCGAGGTGGTGGATCAGCGCCGTCGTGCATTGCCGTCGGCTGCGGGCGGTGAACCGCCCGCGGCCGGTTCATCAGAGGTCGAACTTGATGCCCTGCGCCAGCGGCAACGCGTCCGAGTAGTTGATGGTATTGGTCTGGCGGCGCATGTACACCTTCCAGGCATCCGAACCGGACTCGCGGCCACCGCCGGTTTCCTTCTCGCCACCGAACGCGCCGCCGATCTCCGCACCGGAGGTGCCGATGTTGACATTGGCGATGCCGCAATCGGAACCGGCCGCCGACAGGAACTGCTCGGCACTGCGCAGGTTGTTGGTGAAGATCGACGAGGACAGGCCCTGTGGCACGTCGTTCTGCATGTCGATGGCCTCGTCCAGCGTCTTGAACGGCATCACGTAGAGGATCGGTGCGAACGTCTCGGTCTGCACGACCTCGTGCGAATTGGCGATGCCGGTGACGATCGTCGGCAGCACGAAGTTGCCCTTGCGGTCGGTCAGCGCCGCGCCGCCGGTGGCGATCGTGCCGCCCGCGGCCTTGGCCTTCTCGATGGCGGCGAGATAGCCCTGCACCGCTTCGGAACTGTTGAGCGGACCCATCAGCGTGGTGGCCAGGGTCGGGTCGCCGATCTTGCCCTCGACCTGCTTGTACGCCCTGACCAGGGTGTCGAGCACGTTGTCATAGATCGACTCGTGCACGAACAACCGGCGCGTGGTGGTGCAGCGCTGGCCGGCGGTGCCGACCGCACCGAACACGATGCCCGGGATCGCCAGCTTCAGGTCGGCGCTCTCGTCGAGGATGATCGCGTTGTTGCCGCCCAGCTCCAGCAGCGAGCGGCCCATGCGCTGCGCCACGCGCTCGCCGACCATGCGGCCGACCCTGGTCGAGCCGGTGAAGCTGATCAGCGGGATGCGCTTGTCGTCCACGAAGGCCTGCGACAGATCGGTGCCGGCGTCGTTGAACAGGAAGAACAGGTCCGGGAAACCGCCGGCCTTCAGCGCCTCGTTGCAGATGCGGATGGTGGCGATCGCCGACAGCGGCGTCTTCGGCGACGGCTTCCAGATGCAGATGTCGCCGGCGATGGTGGCCAGCATGGCGTTCCACGCCCACACCGCGACCGGGAAGTTGAACGCACTGATGATGCCGACCAGGCCCAGCGGGTGGTACTGGTCGTACATGCGATGCCCCGGGCGCTCCGAATGCATGGTGGCGCCGTACATCATGCGGCTCTGGCCCAGTGCGAAGTCGGCGATGTCGATCATCTCCTGCACCTCGCCGTCGCCCTCGGGCTTGATCTTGCCCATCTCCAGCGCGACCAGCGAACCGAGCGCGTCCTTGTGCCTGCGCAGCGCCTCGCCGCACAGCCGCACCGCTTCACCGCGACGCGGTGCCGGGGTGGTGCGCCACACCTTGAACGCGGCCTGCGCACGCTTGACGATCACCTCGTAATCGGCGGCGCTGGACGCATGCACGGTGGCGATCACTTCGCCGGTGGCCGGGTTCACCGGCTGCAGCGCGCCGGCGTCGGTAGTCTTCGACCACTCGCCTTGGCCGAGGTAGGTACCGGACTGCTCTCCGGAAAGGCCGAGCGCGCTGAGGATTGCATGGGACATGGATGTCTCCTGGACTTGCGGCGCCTGCGCGGCACCGTGAAGGGAAAGCGGGAATTGTCCATTCTAGCAGGGGTGGGGTAAGTGACTCCCTGCCCTGCAACGCAGGGGAGGGTCGGGGTGGGGTCGCTTTTGACCTTAGATTTCCGGCAACCCTGCGCAACCCCCTCCCGGCATCCCCCTGCAAGCAGTGCAAGCAGGGGGATGGGCAACAAAATCGCACCGCCGCGCGATCCATGCGAAAATCCCGCCGCTGCCCTCGTAGCTCAGTTGGATAGAGCGGCCCCCTCCTAAGGGGCAGGTCGGACGTTCGAATCGTCTCGAGGGCACCAGTTCCGCAACGCGAGGGCCGGCCATGCCGGCCTTCGCCGTTAAGGACGCTCTGGTCCATTCGGCACAGGCGGCATGATGTTCAGAAGGTTCGCAGGTGGTGGGGCGCGGCGCAGCCAAGGCCGACTGCCCTGGCAAGCCGCGCGCCGCCGCATGCGGGCCTTCTGGACATCACCCCACCACGTTCGTGTTCAACCGTCGGGGCCTGCGCCGAATGGATCAGGGCGTCCTCAAGATTCAGGAACTGCACGACAACATCGAACAACCGGCCTTGTGCCGCGCCCAGTCCGGGCGCTTCTGCGCGAACGCCCCGCGGCCGGGCTGGTCGTCGTACGGATGGCGCAGCACGTCGAGCAGCTCATGGATACCGGCGAAATCGCCCTGCTCCGCGCGGTCGATCGCCTGCTGCGCCAGGTAGTTGCGCAGCACGTAGCGCGGGTTCGCCAGACGCATCCGCTCGCGGCGCTGCTCCGGCGGCAGCGGATCGTCGGCCAGCCGCGCCGCGTAGCGGGCCAGCCAGTCGCCGATCGCCGGCTCGGCCTCGCGCCGCTTCGCCGCGTCGTAGAACGCGTCGCCGAACGGCGCCAGCGTGGGTGTCTGCGCGTCCACATCGGCCAGTGCGCGGAACCACAGCGTCATGTCGATCTCGGCCTGCTGCATCAGCGCCTGCAGCGACTGCATCAGCGCCACGTCGTCGTCGCGGCATGCGGCCAGGCCCAGCTTGGCGGCGATGTTGGCGCGGTCGGCGGCGGCATACGCGGCGGCGTAATGCTGCAGCCCGGCCTCCAGCGGCCCGACGCCATCGAACAGCGGTGCCAGCGCCCCAGCCAGGCGGCTCAAATTCCACCACGCCACGTTCGGCTGCTGGCCGAAGCGGTAGCGGCGGCGCTGCGCGTCGGTGGTGTTCGGCGTCCATTCCGGGTCGTAGTTGTCGATCCAGCCGTACGGGCCGTAGTCGATGGTGAGGCCGAGGATCGACATGTTGTCGGTGTTCATCACGCCGTGCACGAAGCCGACGCGCATCCAGTGCGCGATCATCGCGGCGGTGCGCTCGCACACCTCGCGAACCACTCCGCGTACAGCGCCTCGCCCTGCCCCTGCAATTCAGGGAAATCCCGGCGGATGGTGAACTCGACCAGCCGGCGCAGCAGCGCGATGTCGCCGCGCGAGGCGGGGATCTCGAAATTGCCGAAGCGCATGAACGAGGGCGCGACGCGGCAGACGATGGCGCCCGGTTCCGGGCGCGGGATGGCCGTCGTAGAACATGTCGCGCAGCACCGACTCGCCGGTGCCGACGAGGCTCAGCGCGCGCGTGGTCGGCACGCCCAGGTGGTGCATCGCCTCGCTGCACAGGAACTCGCGCACCGAGGAGCGCAGCACCGCGCGGCCGTCGGCGGTGCGCGAGTACGGCGTCGGCCCGCGCCCTTCAGCTGCAGCTCCCGGCGCTGCCGTCGCCGGTGATGACTTCGCCCAGCGTGATCGCGCGGCCGTCGCCGAGCTGCCCGGCCCAGTGGCCGAACTGGTGGCCGCCGTAGTTCGCCGCGTACGGCTGCATGCCGTCGAGCAGGGCGTTGCCGCCGAATACCCGGGCAAACTCGGGCGTGGCGACATCCGCTGCGCTGAAACCGAGCGTCGCCGCCATCTCGGCCGAATGCGCCAGCAGCCGCGGCGCCGTTACCGGCGTGGGATCGACCCGCGAGTACAACGCGCCGTCGACCTGGCGCAGCCGCGCGCCCTGCTCCGGATCGCCGGGCAGCTCGCGCACGAACGCATTGTCGAAACGAAGATCGGACATCAGGGTGCCTCGCGGGACTGCAGCCTATATCCGGGCGCCATCGGCCCGATGCAAGGCCGGGCCATCCGTGGGGGCGCTTTCCGCGAACGGCTAGCGCGCCACGGCCTGCCCGCGCTGCGCCGGACGATGGATCGTCTTCAGCCGCTGGTACACGGTCAGCACGGCGGTGCCGTAATCCCGGGCCAGGGTCGGCGTGTGGCTGTGGTAGTAGCCCACGCCGAGCACCCGGTCACGAGTCTGCTGCATGCCATCGCGCAGGATTTTGGCGGCCACCGTGATGTTGGTGCGCGGATTCAGCAGGGTCAGCGGATCGCGCACCGCGTCCCGGTGCATCGGGTAGTAGACCTGCATGATGCCGACATCCTGCACCGCCGAACCGAACTGGCTCGCCGCCGCCATCGCCAATTGCACATCGTGCCGCTCGCCGCGCACCAGGTGGTCGTCGACGCGGAACAGCCACGGCGTGGGCGCGACCCTGCCATCCGGATACAACGCCTTCGATTCCACCAGCGCGACGCTGTACAGCAGCAGCGGATCGACACCCGAGGCCTTGCCGATCTGCGACCACAGGCTCTGCCGCGAAGTGATGTCCAGGTCGGGCTCCTCGATCGGCATCATCAGGTCCATCGTGCTGACGTCCGACAACAGCTTGCGGCCGGTTTCGGCTTGCCCGGCGCGGGCCGCCGGTACCACCGTTGACGCGCTTGCCAGAGCCGCAATGGCAATCGCCAGCGGCGCCGGCGTGGCCGGCAAGGACGGTGCCTGCGTGACGGATGACAGCGTGGCAGCCACCACCCTGGCCGGGGTCGGCCCCGTGCCGGGATGCGGCACGCCGAGGCGCAGCAGCACAAGGGCAGCGCTCGCGATGGCGCCCATGGCGACGCCTGCCGCAAGCCTCTGCCGGGACGCGCCCGCCCGTCCCGGCCATGACGACATGCGTACCCGTGCCCACGACGCGATGCGCGCATCGACGAAACAGCGCAAGCCGGCGACTGCACTCACGTGCCATCCATCCAGCGGCCATGTCGGCGGCAGCAGCCAGCGTTCGGTTGCCGGCCGCGGTGCCCGCACAGGCAAACCGCTGGGCACGCGCCGCGAGTGGACCCATTGGGCTGGTGCCGGCATCAGAACAGGCGGGGCGATCGAACGGCGGCGGGCCGACGGGTCCGCGGATTTCCAGCGCGCCGGCGCCATCAGGTACACGCGGCCCGGTTCCCGGGAGATGCCGTGCGCGGCACGCCCGCCCGAGCCGGCTTCGGTGCCCGCTTCGGCATGGGCCTGCCCTCGCGCCAACACATCGCACGCATCGTCGCGCGCGACTACGCCACCCTCGACTTCGGAGTACCCGCGGCTCTCGCTGTGCAAGGCATCTGCGGTCGTCGGGGTCAAACCGTCCACAAGGGCATCCTGTTCAAGGCACGGCTACCGCCGATCAGTGCTCGGGCAGCAGACTCCCGTGCCGGGGGTCGCCATTAAATCAGGTTTGCGAGGCCGGTTCCCGTGTCCGGCATCCGTGCGTTCCCGCGCGAAGCGCGACGCAAGCCGGCAAAGCCCGGCGCCGCATGCGCCGGCCAGCCGCTATAGTCGACTGCCTCGACCTCTGCGAAAACCCGCATGAACCCGACATCCGCCAACGACCTCAACGCCGACGCGTGGCCCGAGGACGCGCCCTATCTCGCCGCCACCACGCGCTGGCTGGAGCGCGCGGTGATCGGGCTGAACCTGTGCCCGTTCGCCCGCGCGCCGCACGTGCAGGGCAAGCTGCGCCTGCGGGTGAGCCACGCGCGCGACACCGACGCGCTGCTCGACGACCTCTGCGGCGAACTGCAGTCGCTCAACGCGCTGACGCCGGACGAATGCGAGACCGGCCTGCTGATCCACCCGTTCGTGCTCACCGACTTTCTCGACTACAACGACTTCCTCGACGTGGCCGACGCCGCCGTGCAGACACTGGGGCTGGAAGGCGAGTGGCAGGTGGCCAGTTTCCATCCCCGCTACCAGTTCGCCGACAGCGCGCCGGACGACGTCGAGAACCTCAGCAACCGTTCGCCGTATCCCACGCTGCACCTGTTGCGCGAGTCCAGCATCGAGCGCGCGATGGAAACGATGAGCGACACCGACAGCATCTACCGGCGCAACATCGAGACCCTGCAACGGCTGGGCCCCGATGACTGGCAGGCGTTGTGGCGCGACGGCACGGATTGAACACGGCAATCCAGCCGGAGGTTCACATTCGCGTCGGGTGAAGCTGTCACACTGACGAGTGAAAAATATCCCCGACCCCTACGCCGAAAGCGTCGATCCCGGCGTGCAATGCACGACCTGCGAAGCCGTGTGCTGCCGCCTCACCGTGGTCCTGATGCCCGAAGACCACGTGCCCGCATGGCTGGTCGCCCGCGACGAACATGGCATGGAAACCCTGGCCAAGGGCGAGGACGGCTGGTGCGCCGCGGTCAACCCGAATACCTCCGGCTGCACCATCTACGAGGATCGCCCGACCATCTGCCGCAAGTACGCGATGGGCAGCCCGAGCTGCCGCGACGAACGGCACAAGTGGTTCGGCGCCACGATTCCCACTGCGGTGCACGTGCTCTAACGGCGTTCGTGACCGCTGCATCGTAGGGCGGACACCGTCCGCCGCTCGCGTCACGCCAAACGGAAAAGCCGGCGACCAGTACCCGCCCTACGACGCGAAGATTTGCGCGACCTCGTCGGCATCAAGCGCGCGCCATTCGCCCGGCGGCAGTGCGCCCAACGCGAGTGCGCCGATCGAGATCCGCTGCAACGTCTCGACGTGATTGCCGACGGCGGCGAACATGCGGCGCACCTGGTGGTAGCGCCCCTCGGTGACGGTGAGCCTCGCCTGCCGCGGGCCCAATACGTCGAGCACCGCCGGTGCCAGCGGCTCCTTCTCTGTTTCCAGCATCAGCGTGCCGCTGGCGAACAACGCGCCTTCGTCGCCGCGCAGGTCCTGCGCCAGGGTGCCCTCGTAGACCTTGGTCACCTGCGCCTTCGGCGAGATGATCCGGTGCAGCAGCGCGCCGTCGTCGGTGAACAGCAGCAGGCCGCTGGTATCGCGATCGAGCCGGCCCACGCTGGACAGCACCGGCGAGCGCACGTTGTAACGCGGCGGCAGCAGGTCGTAGACGACCCGGCCCGGATCCTTGCGCGAACAGGTGACGCCGAGCGGCTTGTTCATCATCAGGGTCAGTCCGGGCGGCGGATCGAGCGGCTCGTCGTCGACGCGGATGCTCTCGTACGGCACCACGTCGTCGGCATACAGCACCTCGCCGTCCGCATCGGTGATGCGCCCGGAGCGGAACAGCTGGGTCACGTCCTTGCGGCTGCCGTAGCCCAGGTTTGCAATCAACTTGACCAGTTTCATCCGCGCACCCCGACCGCTTCGATCACCTTGAATCCTTCCCGCACGACCCGCGTGCGCACGTCATGAAAATGCGAGGCCAGCACGGCCTCGTACGGCAGATGCCGGTTCGCCACGATCAGCAGCCGGCCGTCCGGCAGCAGCGCCTCGGCCGCGCTGACGATGAACGCGCGGCCCAGTTCCGGCAGGTCGGCGCGACCCTGATGGAACGGCGGGTTGCTGACGACGGCGTCGTAACGCTGCGCCAGGCCACGGGTGACGTCGTGCCAGTAGATCGTCGTGGCCAGCTCGCGTCCGCACTCGCGTTTCGCCCGCGCCAGGTTGAACCGCGCCGGCTCCAGCGCGCGCGCTTCGGCTTCGTACAGGTCGAGCGCGTCGACCCGTGGGCAACGTGCGATGACCTGCGCGGAAAGGTAACCGTAGCCGGCGCCGAGATCGGCCACGCGACCGTGCAGCTCGGCCGGCAAGTGTTCCGCCAGCAGCGCCGAGGCGCGGTCGATGCGGTCCCAGGCGAACAGGCCGGGGCGGCTGACGTAGCCGTCGACGATCGTGCGCGGTTCGTCCAGCGCCAGCCATTCGGCCAGCAGGTCCTGGTCGACGTCGGCCGGCTGTGGGGTACTCCAGAATGCGCGGCACTTGTGCTTGGACAGGTGCTGCACGGCGCCGGCCAGCTTCGCCAGGTCCGCCTCGCCCGACTTCGCGCCCTCGGCATTCGGCATCGCGGCCAGCAGCGTGCCACCCGGCGCCAGGTGCCGCAGCGCGCGGGCGAACAGCGCACGCGCTTCGTCGCGCTGGCGCGGCGGCAGCAGCAACACCAGCGGGAATTTTTCATCGGCCGCCGCTTCGCCCACGCGCAGGCCGTGGCGACCCAGTTCGTCGGCGAACGGCAGGAAACCCTGCTCGCACAGCCAGCCGGGCTGCACCATCCCGCGCAGGCGCATGCCGGCGCGGGCGCGCAGGAACAGCGCGCGGCCGTCCGCCGGCAGACGCAACTCGCCCGATTCGAACGGCACGAACAAGGCTGCCAGCGCCGCGTCCGGCGCCGCCGCGAAAAATCCGCCAGCAGTCACGTCATCCCTTCCACCTTGAAACAGTGGCGGCATTGTACGTGGCCGCCGGCGGAATCCGTGCCGGGCGGACTCAGCCGGCGCCGTGCTGGCCGTGGCGGGGATGCCTGCGCCACCGGATGCAAAATTCGCATGCGGGCGGTTTCCGGGAGGCAGGAACAGGCGGCGGAGACTCCGCGGCGCCTGCCGCCGGGAACATCACCCGGTCATGCCGTGGCCGATGTCCGTCCCAGCCGGGCCACCCAGCGGTACAGCGCCACATTGACCGCGACGAAGGCGATGCCGCCGATCCAGATCGCCGCCGTGCCGAAGCCGTCGCCGACCAGCGCCAGCGGCGCGCCCTTGCCGGAGAACACCACGATCGCCGCGATGATCACGCCGATGATGCTTTCGCCCACGATCATGCCGGAGGCCAGCAGCACGCCGAGCTGCCTGGTCGCCTCGGGCCTGGGGCCGCGCTCGGCATGCTTGTCGAAATACCAGCCGACGACGGCGCCGACCACGATCATCAGCGTGGTCGAGGTCGGCAGGTAGATGCCCAGGCCCACCGCCAGCGGCGGCAGCGCGGCCGACTTGGTGGTACGGCCAAGGACGGCGTCCAGCACGATCAGCGCCACGCCGATCGCACCGCCCAGGATGATCAGGCTCCAGTCGATATTGCCCTGGATCACGCCCTGCGCCAGCGCCGAGATCAGCCCCGCCTGCGGCGCGGCCAGTGCACGCGCCGGGTCGACTCCGGGCATGCCGGCGAAGCCGTAGGCCTCGTTCAGCAGGTCCAGCACCGGCGGGATCACCGCCGCGCCGACCAGCACGCCGACCACCAGCGCCACCTGCTGCTTCCACGGCGTGGCGTCGACCAGCTGGCCGGTCTTCAGGTCCTGCAGGTTGTTGTTGGCAATGGTCGCCACCGCAAACACCACCGAGGTGGCGAACAGTGCGAACGCGACCAGCCCTTGCCGGCGTCGCCGGCCAGTTCCGACTTCACGCCCGCCACCAGCAGCAGCAACGCGGCGATGATCACCACCAGGATGCCCACGCCGGACAGCGGGCTGTTGGACGAACCGATCAGGCCCGCCATGTAGCCGCACACCGCGGAAACCAGGAAGCCCATGATCACCACGAAGACCAGGCCGCCGATCACCAGCAGCCACAGGTGCGAGCCCAGCCCGGTGACGATGCTGAAATCGCCCAGCAGCCAGCCGATCGGCAGCAGGCAGAGCAGGCTGATCAGGCCGACGATGCCGATCGGCATGTCGTGCTCGGTGCGCGGCAGCGTGTCGCCCTGCCCCGCCTTGCGCGCCCGCGACGACGCCATCGCCGAGGAAAGCCCGCTGATCACCGGCTTGACCAGCTTGGCCAGCGTCCAGATCGCCGCCACGCCGATCGTGCCGGCGCCGATGAAGCGCACCTTGGTGCCCCAGGCCGCCTGCGCCATGTCCGCGGCGGCGCCGCTGGCAGCGGCCAGCATCGTGTAGTGCGGCACCGCCCAGCCCCAGGCGATCAGCGCACCAAGCAACATCGCCAGGCCGACCCACAGGCCGACCAGGTGGCCCACCGCCAGCAGCGCGAACGACAGGCTGAAGTCGTAACCGCTGGCCCCGCCGCGATCGCCGATGTGGAAATACTGCGCCACGCTGCCGGCGAATACCTTGGTGGCGACCACCACCGCGAACACCGCCGAGACGATGGTGCCGGCGGCGACGGCGAACAGGCCCGACTTGCTGCTCTCGGCCGACGCCGCGACCGCGTCGTCGCCGCCGCCCACCTTCAGCACCTCGGCACAGGCCACGCCTTCCGGGTACGGCAGGTCGGAATCGGTGACCAGCGCGCGGCGCAACGGGATCGTGTACATCACCCCGAGAATGCCGCCAGTGGCGCAGATGCCGAACGTCACCCAGAACGGAAAGCCGGTCCACCAGCCGATCATCACCAGGCCGGGCAACACGAAGATGATCGCCGACAGCGTGCCGGCCGACGAGGCGACCGTCTGCACGATGTTGTTCTCCTGCATCGTGGAGTCCCTGAACCCGCGCAGAATCGCCATCGAGATCACCGCCGCCGGGATCGAGGTGGCGAAGGTCAGGCCGGCCTTGAGGCCGAAGAACACGTTCGCCGCGGTGAACACCAGGGTGATCACGATGCCGATGATCAGGCCGCGTACGGTCAACTCGGTGCGCGGCGTGACGCTGGACAAAGGTTTTGCACTCACGAATGGCTCTCCCCCGGATGGATGCTGCGGTGGAAGATAGCGTGGAATGGCCGCGGAAGGTTATCCCTCCGGCCGAACGGCGCCGTCACCTCACAGCGCCAGCCGGCTCTCGAAACGCCGCGGCTCGCCGGACAGCGGATCGACGAAGGCCAGGCTGCGCGCCAGCAGCTTCAGGGGTTTCGCATGGTCGTCGGCGGACTTGTCGGCCAGCGCCGGATACAGCGTGTCGCCCACGATCGGCGCGCCCAGTGCGGCCATGTGCACGCGCAGCTGATGCTTGCGGCCGCTGACCGGGAACAATGCATAGCGCCACGTACCCTCGCCGCACTCGATCGGCTCGATCCGCGTCTCGCTGTTCGGCTCGCCATCGACTTCGCGCATGCGGAAGAACGGTTCGCCCGCCACGATGCGCGAACGCCTCGACAGCGGGAACAGACGCGATGGCAGCGAAGGCGCCAGCGCCTCGTAGCGCTTGTCGATCCGCCGTTCGCGGAACAGCGCCTGGTACGCCGCGCGGCTGGCCGGGTTCGCCGAAAACAGCACCAGCCCGGCCGTGGCGCGGTCGATCCGGTGCAACGGCACCAGGTCGGGATTGCCCAGCCGATGCATCAGCCGGCGCAGCAGGGTCTGCTCGACGAAGCCGCCGGCCGGGGTCACCGGCAGGAAGTGCGGCTTGTCCGCCACCACCAGGTGCGCGTCCGCATGCAGCACGGCTTCGACGAACGGAATCGGCCGCTCGTCCGCCACCTCGCGGAAATAGTGGATGCGCATGCCCGGGCGATACGGCGTCTGCGGCGTGATCGCGACGCCCTGCCCGTCCAGCACGCGCCCGCGCGCGATGCGGTCCAGCCATTGCACGCGGTCGATCGCGCCGAACTGCGCGCACAAACCGTCGAGCACGGTGGCCCAGGCGCCCGGCGGCAGGTGCACGGTGCTGGCGCGCGGATCGCGGCTGAAGGATGGCGTCGATGGGTCCATGGCGATCGCCAGTGTAAGGCGTCCGCTGAAGTCCCCTCCTTCGATCGGGCAGCGGCGCGGCACGTGCGCGTAGAATGGTCGATTGTTATCTCAAGGCACCCCCATGGCACTCAACTCCACCATCTACAAGGTCGAACTGCAGATCAGCGACATGGACCGGCATTACTACGCCACCCATGCGCTGACCCTGGCGCGGCATCCGTCCGAGACCGAGGAACGGCTGATGGTGCGCCTGCTCGCATTCGCGCTGTACGCAGAAGACCGGCTGGAGTTCGGCAAGGGCATCAGCGACGAGGACGAGCCGGCGCTGTGGCGCAAGGCGTACACCGACGAGATCGAGCTGTGGATCGAAGTCGGCCAGCCCGACGAGACGCGCATCCGCAAGGCCTGCGGCCGCTCGCGCCAGGTAGTGGTGATCAGTTACGGCGGCAACGCCGCGGAGATCTGGTGGAACAAGACCGGTGCCGCGCTCAGCCGCAACAGGAACCTCACCGTGCTCGACATCCCCGCCCGCACCGTGGCCGAGCTGGTCGCGCTGCTGCAGCGTGGCATGCGCCTGCAGGCGCTGATCCAGGACGGCCAGCTGCAGCTGATGAACGAGGCCGATGCGGTCGCCGTCGATCCGCTGCGGCGCATGGCGCCCGCCGAAACCGTGGGCTGAGCCAGCATGCCGCCGATCGTCAGCGCCACCGCGATGACGCATGCCGCGTGGCCCGACATGGTCGTCGGCGCAGGCATCATGCTGATGAACGCCAGGTTTGCCCGATAATCGCCGGTTCGGCCACCTCACCCCACGGAGTCACCTCATGCGCTGGTTGCTGCCCCTGTTCGCCGTCTTCGCCCTCGCCGCCTGCAGCATGCCTCCGCCGGCGCACGCCAGCGGACAGGTGGACAGGCTCACCGTGATCGACCAGAAGGTCGGCACCGGTGCCGAAGCGAAGGCCGGCATGGACGTGCTGGTGCACTACACCGGCTGGCTCTACGACGAAAACGCGAAGGACAAACACGGCGCCAAGTTCGACAGTTCACGCGACCACGGCGCGCCGTTCAACTTCACGCTCGGTGCCGGCAGCGTGATCGACGGCTGGGACCAGGGCGTGGCCGGCATGCGTGTGGGCGGCAAGCGCACCCTGCTGATTCCCGCCGCCCTCGGCTACGGCGCCCGCGGCGCCGGCGGCGACATCCCGCCGAACGCCTCGCTGGTGTTCGACGTGGAGCTGATCGACGTCAGCACGCCCTGAGGCTCTGTAGGGCGGGCACCGCCCGCCGCTCCAGGTCGAGACACATGGCAAAAGCTGGCGGGCCGTGCCCGCCCTACGAAAAACCGAGGAAACTGGCGGTCAGTCTTCCTGCGCCGCCGCCTCGCGCCCCTGCTGGCGGATGATGGCTTCTTCCCGCGCGTCGATGATCGACTGCATCACGCTGTCGACGTCGGCGATGCTTTCGTCGAACTCGAAATGGCCGGTGAGCTCGCTGTCCGGGTGCAGTTCGCCCAGCTCGTACAGCGCCCACATCTCCTCGCCGTAGTGGGTGTCCAGCAGCTCCGGCGCGAAGCGCGACAGGCTGATCGTGATGTTGCCCACGTCCCGGCGCAGCATGGTGCGCGCCGCGTTGTTGCCGGAGGCGCTGACCACCTGCGGCAGGTCGATGATCACCGGGCCGTCCGGCCCCACCAGCACGTTGTATTCGGACAGGTCGCCGTGGATCAGCCCCACGCACAGCATGCGTGCGACCTGCTGCATCAGGAAGCGGTGGTAGTCGCGCGCCGTGTCCGCCGACAGTTCCACCTCGCCCAGCCGCGGCGCCGAATGGCCGTCCGCATCGGTGACCAGCTCCATCACCAGCACGCCGTTGAAATAGCCGTAGGGTTTCGGCACGCGCACGCCGGCGGCGGTGAGCTGGTACAGCGCGTCGACCTCGGCGTTCTTCCAGGCGGACTCGGCCTCCTTGCGGCCGAACTTCGTGGCCTTGCCCATCGCGCGCGCCTGCCGGCTGCCGCGCACCTTGCGGCCTTCCTGGTACCGCACGCGCGCCTGGAAGCTGCGTTGCGCCATGTCCTTGTAGACCTTGGCGCAGCGGACGTCCTCGCCCGAACGCACGATGTAGACGGACGCTTCCTTGCCGCTCTTCAGCGGTCGCAGGACCTGATCGATCACGCCTTCGTCGATCAGGTCCTGCAGGCCCTTGGGGGTTTTCATGCGTGGGGGAGCTTCAAGGTTTCGTGGAATAACGCCCATTATGGCCGATCGGCGGCCCTGCCCGGGCTTTCGCGGCCGCGGCGACTAGGAGCCTGTCGGACTTTGGCCGGTCGGTCTGCAAATCCGCCTGTGCGGTCCCTATTTCCGTCGCTTCTTGGCCCATAGAACCACTATGGGCCGGCGAATCGCCGAAAATCGGTCCTCGCACAGCCGAATTTTCGACTCGACCGCCAAAGCCCGACAGGCTCCTAGTCGGCAGCCGACAGCCGATCGCGCACCGCCGCCGCGATCTCGAACGAATGCCGCCGCGCGGCATGCTCGAACACGTTGGCGGTGAGCAGCAGCTCGTCCGGCCGGTGCCTGGCGATGAACGCCTCGATACCGTCCTTCACCGTGCCGGCAGCACCGACCACGGCACAGGCCAATGCACGCTCCAGCATGAGTTTTTCCGGCGGCGTCCAGTACGACTCGATGTCGTCGATCGGCGGGGGGATCAGCCCGGGCCGGCCGCGGCGCAGGTTGATGAAGCTCTGCTGCTGGGTGGTGAACAGGCGCCGCGCCTCGGCATCGCTGTCGGCGGCAACCACGTTCAGGCCGAGCATCGCGTACGGCTGCTGCAGCCGCGCCGACGGGCGGAAGTCGCGCCGGTACAGCGCCAGCGCCTCGTCCATCGCGTCCGGCGCGAAATGCGAGGCGAACGCGTACGGCAGGCCGAGCCGCGCGGCAAGCTGCGCGCCGAACAGGCTGGAGCCGAGCAGCCACACCGGCACCTCGACGCCGGCGCCGGGTACGGCGCGCACTGGCTGGCCAGGCTTGGCCGGCTCGAAGTAGCCGAGCAGTTCCAGCACGTCATGCGGGAACGCGTCGGCGCTGTCGAAGTAACGACGCAGCGCCTTTGCGGTCGGCTGATCGGTGCCGGGCGCGCGGCCCAGGCCCAGGTCGATCCGCCCCGGATACAGCGAGGCCAGCGTGCCGAACGCCTCGGCCACCTGCAGCGGTGCATGGTTCGGCAGCATGATGCCGCCCGCGCCGACGCGGATGGTCGAGGTGCCGCCGGCCACGTGGCCGATCAGCACCGCGGTCGCCGCACTGGCGATGCCGGGCATATTGTGATGTTCGGCCAGCCAGTAGCGCCGGTAGCCGAGCCGCTCGGCCAGCCGGGCCAGGTCCAGCGTGTTGCGGAACGCCTGGCTGGCATCGCTGCCTTCGGTGACTGGCGCCAGGTCGAGGACGGAAAACGGGATCATGTCGGGCTCTCGCCAAGTGGATGGCCACGATGTGGGGGCTGCCGCGCGGATTGCCACCGGCGCCTGCGCCTACAATGACCCACCTCCCTCCCGTGGCACCCCGATGACCGAACCCGTCCGCCTCGCCAAACGCGTCGTCGCGCTGGCCCAGTGCTCGCGGCGCGAGGCCGAGCAATACATCGAGGGCGGCTGGGTGCGGGTGGATGGCGCCGTGGTGGAGGAGCCGCAGTTCATGGTCGATGCGCAGCAGGTCGAACTCGACCCGCAGGCCAAGCTGGCGCCCGCCGAACCGGCCACCCTGGTGCTGCACAAGCCGGCCGGCTACGACGCCGGCAACGGTGCGAATCCGGCCAGCGCCCTGGTCACCCCGCAGACGCGCTGGCCCGACGACGGCTCCGGCGTGCGCCCGTTGCGGCGGCATATGCAGCGGCTCACCACGCCGTTGGTGCTGCCGACCCAGGCCAGCGGCCTGCTGATCTTCACCCAGGACTGGCGCGTCACCCGCAAGCTCACCGAGGACATCGAGCGGGTCGAACAGGAATTCGTCGTCGACGTCGAGGGCACGCTGATCCCCAACGGACTGGCCCTGCTCAACCACGGCCTGCGCTTCAACAACTACGCGATGCCACCGATCAAGGTCAGCTGGCAGAGCGAGCAGCGCCTGCGTTTCGCGTTCAAGGTCCTGCAGCCGACCCAGATCGAGCCGATGTGCCACGCGGTCGGCCTGAAGGTGCTGGCGATGAAGCGCCTGCGCGTGGGCCGCATTCCGCTGGCGAAGCTGCCGCCCGGGCAATGGCGCTATCTCGCCCCGCACGAACGCATCTGACTCTGCTGCCGGTCGCCTTGCCCCATGGCCGGCGGAACGGCTTAGACTTGCCTGTGCGTCACAACCATCCAACCACACCGCGGAGAACAGCATGAGCAAGGGTATGGACTCGAAGAAGAGCGAGAAGAAGAAGCCGGCCAAGACCATGAAGGAAAAGAAGGCCGCCAAGCAGGAAAAGAAGAAGAACAAGTAGGCTCGGCTCCTTACGTACCGCGGCACGGAGGCAGCCCCGGATCACGGTCGTGCCCGGCGGACGCTGCCGATCGCCGGGCGACCGCCACCGGCGGCCTCCCCTTCGTCGCTAAACTTTCTCCGCCCGATGCCGATATTCCGAGACGGGTCGCCCGGGAGCCGGCGCGCCGGGATGGGGCACGGAATATGGGGAACATGTGGCGGCGCATTTTTCGCAGCCGGAAGCCAGCGGCGTCAGCGAACCGTGCGCGGCCCACCGTCCTGACGCCGGGGCGCACTGCTCCGGTCGCGCCCGTCGCTCCCCCGGCATGGCCACTGGCTGAAATCGAGGATCGGTTCCATCGCTTCGTGCTCGGCGTGCCCGACAGCGACGCCGACGGACTCAGCGCTTTCGAACTCGCCACGCTCAAGCGGCTGGAACCGCTCAACACCCGCTTCGACATGCGCAGCCTGCCCCGCCTGCCGACGGTGTTGCCGCAACTGCTGCGCGCCCTGAAGAACGACAACGCCGGCGGCGGCGAGCTGGCCCGGCTGATCGGCCGCGATCCGCTGATGGTCGGCGAGATCATGCGGGTCACCGGCAGCGTGCATTACCGTGCGGCGCAGCCGATCACCAGCCTGCAGCAGGCGGTGGTGCTGCTGGGCCAGGACGGCCTGCGCCGGGTGCTTACCCAGCACGTGATGAAACCCATCCTGCAAGCCAATGCCGGTGCGCTCGGCCACACTGCCGGCGAGCGCCTGTGGCATCACGCCGAGCGTTGCGCCCATGCCTGCGCCTGGCTCGGCCGGAACAACGGCTGCGATGCGTTCGAGGCCTACCTGGCCGGGATCGTCTGCCACACCGGCGACGGCGCGGTGGTACGCCTGCTGGATCAGCTGAAACCCGCCGGTGACACCGTGCCTCCATCGCCGGGCTTCCTCGCCAGCTGTTCCGGGCTCGCCGCACGGCTTTCGCTGCAGGTTGCTCAGCACTGGGAGCTGCCATCGCGCGTGATCGATGCGATGGCGGAATGCCAGGCCCCGGCTGCGCCGGCGACCTCGGCCTTGGGCAATGCTCTTTCCGTGGCCGACCTGCTGGCGATGGCGCAGTTGCTGATCGAACACGAACGGATCACCGACAACCCGGACCTCAGTCAAAACTGGCCTGGTGTCTTTGCGCCGCCCCTGATCGCACGCTGCCAGCAGGATCTCCGGCGCAGCTTTCCCGTATCGAAGAACGCGTGAGCGTTACCCCGGTCGTTCGCCGCGACGCAACAGGGTCAGCCCGATCAGCCGCGACACCACCAGCGCGACGTACATCACCCCCACGAACATCCCCAGGCTGGCCACCGCACGCGCGTGCACGGTGATCGGGATGACGTCGCCGATGCCGGTGCTGGACAGCAGCGCGAAGCTGAGGAACAGCAGCTCGGTCCAGCTGCGCGCTCCTTGCGGGTTGACCGCGGCGGAGAAGCAGCCTGGCTGCAAGCTCTGGCACAGCACGAACACATAGGCAAACGCCCACACCAGCAGGGTGAACGTGGCGCCAGCGGCAAACAGTTCGTCGGTGGTGGCGCGCCGGTCCGCCAGCATGTAGCTGATCAGGCAGCCGGCCGCGTAGAAATGGAACATCGCCTCCAGCGCCGCCCACCACGGCCGCAATGCCGGCATGTCCATGGTCAGGTCGAGTACGTCGAACAGCACGGCCGGCAGCGCGATGCAGGCGCTGATCCAGGCACGCCCGCGCATGCGCCGCACCATCGAGATCGCCAGGCCCAGCACCAGCACGCCGAACGCGCCGAACAACGCCCGCGCGGGCCGCGTGTGCTCGATGAACGGATACAGCAGCAGGCCGATCAGCTGCACCAGCAGCAGGGTCGCCGAAGGGTGCCGGCTGATCCGCACCAGCCAGCGCAGGTGGGCGAAGCGAAGCATCTTGCCCGTGGCCGTGGTTGCGTCGTTCCCACCCATGTGTCCGTCCTCTCGTCGATCATTGCAGTGCGGGAACCGCCAGGCATCCCTTCGCCGTTTTCATCTTGGCAGATCGAGGTGCATCGGCTGAACGACCAGGCCGCTACTGCTGACCGTCAGTGGCCCGCTGGGCACGAAACCGAGATGCAGGTACACCGGCACCGCCATCGCCGAGGCGTTCAGGGTGAAGCGGCGCGTACCGGCGCGCCGCACCGCATCGCGCATGGCGCACTGCCACAGCTGGCGGGCGATGCCATGGCCGTGCATGCGAGTCGTGACGAAGAACTGGAACAGGTGGGAATCCTCGCGCATGGCCGCGACCCCGACCAGGCGCCCGTCGTCGCAGCACGCCAGGTGAAAGCGCTGGCCGGCCAGGATCTTCTTGCGGATCACCCGTGCGGTCATGCCCAGCAACAGCGGCGGCGCCGCGCTCGCTGGCTGCTCCGGCAGAATCCAGCGCCGCGTCACCCGGCGTGCCAACACGCCGATCGCGACCGCGTCCTGCGGGCCGGCGAGACGACAGCCGATGCGCGTCGCCCGACGCATCCCTGCACCCGCAACGTCAGCGGCCGTCATCGGCAAACCGGCACCGCCCCGCCGCCGGAGGGACCGACTTCACGGCTCGCGGCGATCCACATGGTTCTCCCCCCCCCGGGAATGACGGGCGCGCCATGCGGCAAGCGCGGCCTCGTAACGTTCGAGCGCTTCCTCGTAGACGTCATACACGCAACGCACGCAGCCCTCGCCGCAGCAGTCGGCGCCATCCGGCTCGGTCGGTCGCAGCGGCGGCGGATCGTCCGGGTCAGGCACTGGCGAAACGGAATCAGCGGGATCCACGGCACTCCTCGGCATCGTGAGCCAGACCCGGGCCTGGCTGCATGGATAAACCGATGGTGCCGCCAACCGCCGTCGCAGCTCAAGCGGACGGCTATTTCGCCGGCTTGCGGAAGCGGTAGATGAACTGGTCGGTGTGGCCGCGTATCGACTTGTCGAACACCTTGACGTCGTGCGGGTCGGCCGGGTTGCGCAGCGCGTCGCTCTCGCCGTCGAACACGAAGCCGGCCGCCTCCACTTCCCGCTTCACCACCGCCGGATCGATGCGGTGCAGGGTGTCGGTGTCGGCGAGGCCGGAGCCTGTCGGGGCCGCATGGTCGATGACCACGAACAGCCCGCCCGGCTTGAGCGCGTCGAAGACCCGCTTGTCGAAGCCGGACATGTCCACCGGGCCCATGAACGGGTCATGGTAGTCGTGGTAGTTCTGCGCGGTGAACACCAGGTCGACCGGTTCCGGCGCGCTCAACAGCGCCGCCGGCTGCTGCAACAGACTGACGTTGGCGTAATGCGGCGTGGCGGCCAGCTTCTGCCATTCCGCCAGGCTCTTGTCGGAGTACTTCGCCATCTCGCCCGGCCAGACCGTGTAGACGTGTCCCTGCAGACCGACGATGGCGCTGAACACGCGCGTCCAGTAGCCGCTACCCGGCACCAGCTCCAGTACCTTCTGGCCCGGCTTCACTTCGGCGAACATCATCACCGCGCCGATCTTGCGGCGGGCATCCTCGGCACGATCGGCGTGGCGGGCCGGATCATTGAGCGCTTTCTGCACCGCGGCGGAAACCGGCGCTTCGTGCGGGTTCGCCGCCTGGGCCTGGGCCACGGCAGGAAGGGCGACGGCAAGCAATACGGCAAGGACAGTGGGACGCATGGTCGTACTCCTCAATGAGCAAGGGTTCCCGGATTGTGCTCCCGAATCGAGGCGACGGCCCTGTGCCGCTTGGCACGGGGCGCCCCACGGTTCATGCTTCATGTTCGACCCGCGCGGGCCCGTCCCGCACGTCCCGGCGTGCCGCCACGCGACAGCCTGCGCGTGCCCGTAACACAGGCAGACGACCTCCCGAACACCGTGTCAGGAGAAGCCGATGCCAAACCGTCCCTCCTTCCCCGTGTTCGGCCTTGCGCTTGGACTGTGCCTGCCCTGCCCGCCGGGCCATGCGCAGTCGTCCTCGCAATGGCAGGCGGAACAGGTCGCCGCATCGCAGAAATCCGAGCAGATCATGCACGAGGCCAACAGGCACAAGAGCCTGCTGGCCCAGTACCAGGTGATGCGCTATCCCTACGCCACCAATCCGGACCCCGCCTTCCACATCATCTTTGGCCAGTACCTGAGCTGGTACCAGAGTTTCATCGGCGACTATCCGGACGCCGCCGCCAGCTTCTCGATCAGGCAGCCGGCGCTGCCGGACGACCGGCCCTCGCCGCTGGACAATCCTGACTACCGCGCCCGGCCGGCGCTGGAAGCAATTCCCGAGCTGGCCCGGAACTACCGTGCGGCGTTCTTCAACGAAGCACACAACGTACCGCTCACCCGCACGCTGACCGTGCAGCTGCTGGCCAAGTTGCGCGCGGAAGGTTTCAACTATTTCGCCGCCGAGACGCTCTACCAGACCGATACCGGGCTGCAGGCACGCGGCTATCCGGTCGCCGACAGCGGCTTCTATACCCAGGAGCCGATCTGCGCCGAAATGGTGCGCACCGCCCTGAAGCTGGGCTTCAAGGTGGTCGCCTACGAAGCGCTCTCCGATGTCGGCGGCGATGCCCGCGAAGCCGAGCAGGCCCGCAATCTCTACCGCCAGGTATTCAAGAACGATCCGAAGGCGCGGCTGGTGGTCGACGCCGGCTACGCGCACATCCAGGAATCGGGCGCCTACCTGGGCGGCTCCACCATGGCTCAGCACCTGCACAAGCTCAGCGGCATCGACCCGCTCACGGTGGAGCAGACCATGTTGTATCCCCATCCGTCGGCCAGCGACGACCACCCCGACTACGCCGCGGTGATGCAGCAGCTGCAGCCCAGGACGCCGATCGTGTTCGTGGACGGCAAGGGCCATCCGTGGTCGCTGCGCCCGGGCTATGACGTCAGCGTGTTCTTTCCGCCACGGCAGCTCAACCACGGTCGCCCCACCTGGCTGGACCTCGGTGGCAGCCGCAGGCCGTATCTCGTCGATGGCGAACGGTGCAACCGCACCTATCCGTGCATGGTCGAGGCACGTTACGCCAGCGAGGGCAGCGACGCGATTCCCGCCGATCGCCTGGTGCTCGACCCGGTCCCGCTGAACGCCGTCACCAGCGACCGCATCAGCAACGGGCTGGTGGAACCCCGCAGCGTGCTCTACCTGCGCCCCGGCAAGTACAAGCTGACCTACACGGATGCCGGTACGCGCGTGCTGTTCGCCCGGGACGTCACCATCCGGGACACGGCCCGACCGTCCGACCTCGCCGATCCGCCTCGACCGGCGCAGCCGGCAGAATCCGCCACCACCACCCAAGGGGAATGACCCAGATGATCCGATATGCGATACGGCCCCTGCTGACCCTGAGCAGCCTGCTGACGACCTTCGCCGTCGCCGCTGCCAATACGCCCGGTCACGCCGATGACGGCCCCATGTTCGGCTTCAGCACCGCTGCAGCGACCACCGAACAGGACCTCGAACGGCGTTTCGACGCCCAGCTCGATCCCGCCGAACTGCGCAGCTGGCTCAAGCAGATGTCGTCGCAGCCCAACCAGGTCGGCTCGCCGCACGACAAGGCGAATGCCGAATTCATGCTGGCCAGGTTCCGCGAATGGGGCTGGGACGCGCACATCGAAACCTTCAACGTGCTCTACCCCACGCCGACGAAGGTGGCGCTGGAACTGCTGGGGCCAAAGTCCTATACCGCCGCGCTGAAGGAGCCAGCCATCGCCGGCGACGCCACCTCCAGCCTCACCGGCGCCCTGCCGCCCTACAACGTCTACGGTGCCGATGGCGACGTCAGCGCGCCGCTGGTCTACGCCAACTACGGCATGCCGGACGACTACAAGGAACTGGCGCGGCGCGGCATCGACGTGCGCGGCAAGATCGTGCTCACCCGCTACGGCGGCGGCTGGCGCGGGCTGAAACCGAAGCTCGCGCAACAGCACGGCGCGGTCGGCTGCCTGATCTATTCCGACCCGCATGACGACGGCTACGCCAGGGGCGACGTCTATCCGCAAGGCGGCTGGCGGCCGGCGCAGGGCGTGCAGCGCGGTTCGGTGGCCGACATGCAGGTCTATCCCGGCGACCCGCTGACGCCCGGCACCGGTTCGACCGCAAACGCGAAGCGGCTGGCCTTGAAGGACGCGACGACCTTGCTGAAGATCCCGGTGCTGCCGATCTCCTATGCCGACGCCACCCCGCTGCTGCAGGCGTTGACCGGCCCGGTGGCGCCGGCCGGCTGGCGCGGTTCGTTGCCGCTGACCTACCACGTCGGCCCGAGCACGACGAACGTGCACCTGACCGTGCAATCGGACTGGGGCCAGAAACCGGTCTACGACGTGATCGCCACGCTCAAGGGCTCGACCGAGCCGGACCAGTGGATCGTGCGCGGCAACCACCACGACGGCTGGGTGTTCGGTGCCTGGGACCCGCTGGCAGGCAACATCGCACTGATGGCCGAGGCCAAGGCGATCGGCGGCCTGCTCAAGCAGGGCTGGCGGCCGCAGCGCACCCTGGTCTACGCCAGCTGGGACGGCGAGGAACCGGGCCTGCTCGGCTCCACCGAATGGGCCGAGACGCACGCCGCCGAACTGCAGCAGAAGGCCGTGCTGTACGTCAATTCCGATACCAACGGCCGCGGTTTCCTCGGCGCCGGCGGCAGCCATTCGCTGCAGCACCTGGTCAACCAGGTGGCTGCCGGCGTGACCGATCCGGAAACCCGCGTCAGCGTGCGTGAACGCCTGCGTGCGCACATGCAGGTGGATGGCAGCCACAAGGACGCCAAGCCGGAGGCCAAGACGATCGCCAAGCTGGCGGCGGCCGGCAGTGACCTGCCGATCGGGGCGCTGGGCTCGGGCTCCGACTACAGCGCGTTCCTGGAACATCTCGGCATCGCCTCGCTGGACCTCGGCTTCGGCGGCGAGGACGACAACGGCGGCATCTACCATTCGCGCTACGACTCGTTCGACCATTACGTGCGCTTCGGCGATCCGACGTTCGAGTACGGCGTGGCACTGGCCAGGGTCGCCGGCCATGTCGTGCTGCGCACCGCGAACGCCAACGTGCTGCCGCTGCGCTTCGGCGACTTCAGCCGCATGCTCGACCGCTACGTCGGCGAACTGCACAAGCTGGTGGACAGCACCCGCAAGGCCACCGAACAGCAACACAAAATGCTGGACAGCCATGCGTTCGCGCTCGACGCCGACCCGACCCGGCCGGTCGCCCCGCCGGCGCGCGACCCCGACATGCCGGCGATCGACCTCGCCCCGCTCGACCGGGCGGCGAAACGGCTCGCGCAAAGCGCCAGGGCCTACCAGGCCGCCTACGACAAGCGTGCCGCCGCCGGCTTCGACCTTGCCGCCGCGCAGCGGCAGCAACTGGACCGCCTGATCGGCAGCATGGAGCAGCGCCTCACCGACCCGTCCGGGCTGCCCGGCCGTGCCTGGTTCAAGCACATGATCTACGCCCCCGGCATGCTTACCGGCTACGAGGTGAAGACCGTACCCGGCGTGCGCGAGGCGCTTGAGTCGCGTCGATGGGACGAAGCCAACCGCTACGCCGCGGACACCGCCAGGGTGCTCGATCGCTACCGTGCGCAACTCGACCAGCTGACGGCCTTGTTGAATCGGTAATCACCGATGCGATGCGGATGATCGTGAATACCGGCGACCGCGGATCGGATCCATGTCGACTGCTCGACCACGCCCTGTCCGCGAAGCGACAAGGCATGGCGAGCAGATCCATGTCGCATGTCCGGGCGCTCGGCCCAACCGATGGGCTACGCGTTTTCGCCCACGTTCTGGCAGAGTGCAGCGATCGGCCGTCTGCCGTCCCCGGGGAATCCATCATGCATGTATCCGTTCGGCTCTCGCTTGCCGCCCTGCTGGTGTTGGGCGCGGCCAGTGCCATGGCGTCGACCGCCACGGGTGACGCGACGATCACCGCATCGCCGTATGCCCGCGACCCGGCCCAGCCGATCGATCAGGCCTACACGGCGCAGCTCCTGAAGTTCACCACCGACCCCTCGTTCAACTCGCCGCTGACCGACTACCTGCCCGCCTCCGCCAGCGTGCCCACGCCGGACAAGGTGCTCGGCCACATCGCCGGCGCACCGGATTACCTGCCCCATGTGGCCGACGTCCACCGCTACTTCCGCGCACTGGCCGCCGCCAGCCCGCGGGTGAAGGTATTCTCGATCGGCAAGAGCGAGGAAGGCCGCGAGATGATCGCGGTGGCGATCGCCGACGAAGGCCTGCTGGCCGACCTCGACGCGAACAAGGCGCGCCTGGCCAGGCTGGCCGACCCGCGCCGCATCGGCATGGACGACGCCGTCGCCGATCAGCTGGTCGCGCAGTCCACGCCGGTCTACTACATCACCGGCGCCATCCACTCCACCGAGACCGGCTCGCCCACCGCGCTGATGGAACTGGCCTACCGCCTGGCGGTGGACGAGGCGCCGTACATCCAGCGCATCCGCTCGCACGTGATCACCCTGATCACGCCGGTGGTCGAGGTCGATGGCCGCGACCGCATGGTCGACCTGTACAACTGGCACCTGGCGCATCCCGGCCAGAATTACCCGCGGCTGCTGTACTGGGGCCACTACGTGGCGCACGACAACAACCGCGACGCGATGGGCATGTCGCTGAACCTCACCCGCAACGTGGCCGAACACCTTCGTCGGCTGGCACGCGCAGGTGCTGCACGACCTGCACGAATCGGTGCCGTTCCTGTACGACAACACCGTGGGCGATGGCCCGTACAACGCGTGGATCGACCCGATCCTCACCGGCGAGTGGCAGCAGCTGGGCTGGGACAACGTGCAGCAGATGACCCGGCTCGGCATGCCCGGCGTGTTCACCCACGGCGACTTCGACACCTGGAGCCCGGGCTACCTGATGTTCATCGCCGCCATGCACAACGGCATCAGCCGCCTGTACGAAACCTTCGGCAACGCCGGCGCCGATACCGTGCAGCGCATCCTCGAACCCGAGGAATACCAGCGCACCTGGTACAAGCCGAACCCGCCGCTGCCGACCGTCCAGTGGTCGCAGCGCAACAACAACAACTACCAGCAGACCGGCCTGCTCACCGCCCTGGCCTACTTCTCCGGCAACGGCCAGCAGTTCCTGAAGAACTTCTACCTGAAGAGCAGGCGCTCGATCGAGAAGCCGCAGCAGGCCGGCCCGGCCGCGTACGTGTTCCCGGCCGACGACCAGCGCTCCGGTTCGCGCGCCCAGCTGCTGCGCATCCTGCAGATGCAACATGCGGAAATCAGCCGCACCAGCGCACCGGTCATGGTGACGCTGCCGAAGCAGGACGACGACAAGAAGAAAGCCAGGACGCGGACCTTCCCCGCCGGCAGCTACGTCGTGCGCATGGACCAGCCGTATTCGCGCATCGTCGATACCCTGCTCGACCGCCAGTACTGGTCGCCGAAGGACCCGCAGCAGCATCCCTACGACGACACCGGCTGGTCGATGGGCGACCTGTTCGACGTGCAGGTGGTGCGGGTGACCGACACCGCGATACTCAAGGCACCGATGAGCCTGCTCGACGGGCCGATCGCCGTGCCGCAGGGCCTGGCCGCAGTCGACATGGCGCCGGCGAAACTGCCGCGCATCGCGCTGATGCACACCTGGCTGGGCACCCAGACCGAAGGCTGGTGGCGCATGGCGCTGGACAAGCTGCAGGTGCCGTACGACTACATCAGCACCCAGGACGTGGCGAAGGCCGGCGACCTGCGCGCGAAGTATGACGCGATCCTGTTCGGCCCGGTCGGCGACGCCAGCGCCCAGCAGATCATCGACGGCCTGCCGATGTGGGGCAATCCGCTGCCGTGGAAGACCAGCGCATTGACGCCGAACCTGGGCCACATCGACGCCACCGACGACATCCGCCCCGGCCTGGGCGAGAGCGGCGTCGCCAACCTCAAGCGCTTCGTGCAGGCCGGCGGCTTGCTGGTCACGGCCGAGGACACGGCGCAGTTCGCCATCGACGTCGGCCTGGCGCCGGGCGTGTTCGTCACGAAAACCGACAAGCTGAAAGTCGTCGGCAGCGTGCTGCAGGCGAAATTCGCCGACCGCAGCGGTCCGATCGCCGCCGGCTACAGCCGCGACGACCTGGCGCTGTACAGCGCGGCCGGCCAGTCGTTCAAGGTGTCCAGCCTGGTCACCGGCGACAAGGGCCTGCCGACCGCGAAGGATTTCCAGCGCCCGACCGGACGCGGCGGCCCGCACGACACGGACACCCCCGAAGGCCGCGCCTCGATCGCCGCCGATCCCTTGCCCGACGTCAAGCCATGGCAACCGCTGCCGTTGAACGCCGAGCAGATGCGCAACAACCCGTGGGTGATCCCCACCGATCAGCGCCCGCGGGTGATCCTGCGCTACGCCGACGCGAAGAACCTGTTGATCTCCGGCCTGCTCGACGGCGGCGACGAGATGGCCGAACGCGCCGCCGTGGTCGACGCCCGCTACGGCAAGGGCCACGTGCTGCTGTTCGCCAGCAACCCGATCTGGCGCGGCGAAACCATCGGCAGCTACCCGCTGGTGCTCAACGCGATCGTGAACTTCGACAAGCTGGATACGCCGTCGGCAAAACCCTGAGACCAGCGACGAAACTCGCCGGTCATTTCGACGGTGGCGCGGCCGGCTTCACCGGTGGCTTCATCATGGCATCGCGCGTGGCCTTGAGCGGGCTGCCGGCGTACCACTGCGGCCACACTCCCGCATGGCTGAGGTGCCGGCCCAGCTCATACAGCGCCTGGGTATCCTCGGGGATGCCCTGCAGGTTCCAGTGCGGATCGAACACGTCGTTCGTCGTGTGGTAGCGGTGCGCCGTATAGTCGTCGGCCGCCTTCTGGCCGGCGGCCCTGCCGCCATCGAGCAGGTCGAGACCGGAACTGGCCAGCATCGCCGGCACGCCGACCCGCGCGAAGTTGAAATGATCGGAGCGGAAGTAGAAGCCGTTCTCCGGCGCGGCCTCCGGCGAAATCACCCGGCCCTGCTTGTGCAGCACGCCGGCAAGCATGTCCTCCAGCTCCGACTGGCCCTTGCCGATCACCGTCATGTCGCGTGCAGCGGAAAGTAAGCGCCTGCCCGTCGCACCTTGAAGGTGACAGAAGCCTATGCCAGCGGCAGCAAGGACGCGATGTCACGATCCTTGGTGGTCGGCAGGCGCGTGAGGGTGTCGGTGAGCCAGGCATGGGGCTCGATGCCGTTGGCCTTGGCGGTAGCAAGCAGACTCATGATGGCGGCGGCACGCTGGCCGGCGGTTTCGGAGCCGGCGAACAGCCAGTTCTTGCGGCCGATGGCGATCGGTCGGATGGCATTCTCGATCGGATTGTTGTGTGTGCCTTGTAAAGGTGTCAATGGTTCGTCGGTGCAAAACCGACCCGGCAAACTCTCGCTCCAGCCGGAAGCACAAGGGGCGGTCCAAGAGGCAACGAATGGGCTGAAGCACCTCTTGAAACGGCCTCGAAGGAGGTCAGCGCGCTACGCGGGCCGCAACGTGAGTGAACACTGAGCAGGCCTCGAAATGTCGTTGTGGGAACCGACCCGCCATAATAACGGGGAAGGTCGTTGTCGTCGGAGAAGCGAGCGAGAAACGCATCCGATGATCCCACCGGGGTAGTGGTGGCAGCACGCGTAGTCATGATCATTGACGCAACAAGGGAAGTCCGCACTGGTGCCCGGAAGGCAGCCGGGCAACGGCGGCCTCGCGAGAGGTGGAGCCGGCTGGAGCGGATGGCGGATGGGGGCGTAGTAGCACGGAAGCCGGGTAATGCCGGTGGAGCAAAGGCCCCCTGTTTCAGAGCAGATGTCGGAAAGTGGCAAGAACCCGAGGATTGACGATGAGTCTAGGAACCTCGCTCGAAAAGGTTCGGACGTTGCAGACCGCATTGCAGGCGAAAGCCAAGGCAGAACCGACCGTACGTTTTCATAGTCTGTGGGACAAGGTGTGTCGTAGCGACGTGCTCGAAGAAGCGTACCGACGGTGCCGTGCCAATCACGGTGCGCCGGGCAGCGACGGAGAGCGCTTCGAACACATCGAAGACCACGGACGCGGGTGCTGGTTGGAAAGATTGCAGCAGGAGTTGCGTGTCGGGACGTATCGGCCAAAGCCCCTGTTGCGCGTATGGATTCCCAAGGCCAACGGAGGAGAACGGCCGCTCGGTATTCCGACGATACGGGACCGGGTGGTGCAGATGGCGGTGTTGTTGGTGATCGGACCGATTTTCGATGGTGACCTCTCGCCCCGGCAGTTTGGTTTTCGGCCGGGGCGTGACGCGAAGATGGCGTTACGCTGCATCCATTTTGGTATCACTCAACGTGGAGCACGTGAAGTTGTCGACGCGGATTTGTCCGATTATTTCAACACCATTCCCCATGGCGACTTGATGCGTTGTGTCGCGCGTCGAATTGCCGACGGCACGTTGCTGGCGGTGATTCGGCGGTGGCTGGACGCGTCGGTGATGGAACGCACGCCACATGGCGTGTGCATCAGCACCGAGGCGAAAAGCCATCATCGCGGCACGCCGCAAGGCGGCATCATTTCGCCCCTCCTGGCCAACCTGTATTTCCGGCGCTTCATGTTGGCATGGCATCGCTTCGGATACGCACAAGAACTGTGTGCTGAGGTGGTCAACTATGCGGACGACTTCGTGATCCTCTGTCCGTCAGGACGAGGGGAGCGAGCGCTGGAGGTGGTACGCCACTTGATGACGCAACTGGGGTTGACGGTTAATGAGAAGAAGACCCGGCTGGTTCGATTGCCAGCCGAGCGCTTCGATTTTCTCGGTTACACCGTCGGCCGCTTCTTTGGCAAGGACGGGCGCCCGTACTGGGGTTCGGCTCCATCGAAGAAGGCCATCAAGCGTGTACTTCGGAAAGTCCATGACGCCACGTCGTCGCGTTGGTTCAACAAGGACGTCCAGTCGCGGATTGACGAACTCAATCCGTTGCTTCGAGGCTGGGCCGGCTACTTCAACCAAGGGCCGGTGTCTTCCAGTTATCGACTTGTACAGGACTACACCCGACGACGACTGCGAATCTGGTTGATGCGAAAACAAGGCCGCAAGGGAACGGGGTACCGCCAGTACTCCGACCAGTGTCTTCATGAGCAATGGGGACTGATACGCCTCACGCCGCCACGCATGAACTTGTCGAACGCGAAGGTCTGATGCACTGAAAGAGAGCCGTATGCGGGAAATCTGCACGTACGGTTCGATGAGCGGGATGTGGAAACGGAGTTACGGTTCGGACAGTAAGGCACCGTCAATCGAAAGAGACGGCTACAGATATGCCGAACCTAACGCCACCGCGCCACATCTCGACTCTACCGATCGGGTAGCGGCCATCGTCGAGGACGCGCACCAGCGCGCTCCAACGCCTGAGCGTGTAGCGGACGGCACCGGCCAGGCCGCTGTTGCCCAGCACCTTGGTGCTGAGGTCGTCCAGCCAGCACTTGAGTTCGTCGAGTTGGGGCGCGAGGTAGCGTTGCCGCTCGCGGTGTCGCGCCTCGTCGTCGAGATCGCGTAACTTCGCTTCGATGGCGTAGAGCGCGCCGATGCGCTCGAGCGCTTCTTTCGCAAGCGGGCTGGCGCTGGCTTTGTGCACGTCGAAGAACTTGCGTCGCGCATGCGCCCAGCAAGCGAGTTCGGTGATGCCGTTGGCAAACAGCGCCTTGTAGCCGCCGTAGTCGTCGACCATCAGTGCACCCTTCCAGTCGTCGCCGAGGAAGGTGGCGGCGTGCCTGCCGGCACGACTGGCGCAGTAATCGAACAGGATGATCGGCGGGCCATCGGCGCTGCGGTACGCAAAGAGGTAGGCACGCCGGGTCTTGCCGGCCCCCGGCTCAAGCTGCGCCACCGGCGTCTCGTCGGCGTGCAGCACGGACGTGTTAAGCAGCCGGGTACGCAGGGCATCGACCAGGGGTTGCAGCCGCAGGCCGATCACGCCGATCCATTCGGCCAGGGTCGTGCGTGACAGTTCGATGCCGTGGCGGGCGAAGATCGCTTCCTGCCGATACAGCGGCAGGTGATCGGTGTACTTCTGGATCGCCACCTGGGCCAACAGGCCCGGGGCGGCGAGGCCGCGGTCGAGGATCGCCGGAGCGACCGGTTCGGCAACGATCGTCTCGCACGTGCGGCAGGCGTATTGCGGGTGGACGTCGCGGCGCACGAAGAACGTCATCGGCTCGACGTCGAGCTTCTCGCTGACGTGTTCGCCGATCTTCACCAGCGCCGCGCCGCAGGTGGCGCAGTCGCAAGAGGCCGGCTCGTGGATGGTCTCGATGCGCGGCAGCTCGGCCGGCAGGACACGGCGTGGCGCGGGGCGACGTTCGGTGGGCGGCTTGGCGGACGGCGTCTTGAGCGCGGCCAGCTCCGCCTCCAGCGCGGCGATGTCCGCCGCCATCGCCTCGTCGAACAGCTCGCGCTGCGCCGGATCCATGCGTTCGGACTTGGCGGCGAACTGCACGCGGCGCAGGCGCGCGATCTCGTGCGTGAGCTTGGCGATCTTCGCGTCCTTGAACGCGATCGTGTGATCGCGCTGGGCGATGGTCTGCTCGTGTGCCGCGATCACCTGCAACTGCTCGGCCACCATCGCGCGCAGCGTTTGGACGTCCGAAATGTCATTGATCGCTGCGTGATCCATGGTCATGCAGCGTAACGACTTACACGCGTTTTTCAAGGGGCAAGGTGGCACTCAGGCGTTGCCCATCCACGCCGGCGCACAGCCACCGAAACTGGACGTGCGTCAACGAGGACAGTCGATCCTGCGATGACGCCCACATGAAGCGCCCTTCATGCAGCCGTCGCGTCGCCAACCATACCCCTTGCGCATCCACCACCAGCACCTTGATGCGCGTGGCGCGGCGATTGCGAAACACATACGCCGAGCCGTCCAACGGCTCGCGACCCAGCACCTCGCGCACGTATACCAACAACCGATCCGCACCGCAGCGGAAATCCACCGCCGCACCCACCATCCAGAAGATGCTCAACCGCACCCCACCGAACCTCGCCCCCGTCCGTCCACCCATGGCCTCGCCTCCGCACACAAAGAGACGTATGGCAGCCGATCGCCGCATGGGATGGAAGGTGGCTGTACCGGACGCTTACATTGGAATCGACCACCTTTGCAATGCGTGCCCCACCGGCCGTTCCATGTGGCGGACCTTACCCCGATCGCTGGCGGTGGCAGCAAGCATGAACGTCGCGGTCGCCCGATGCCGCGGCGTTGCGTCGCCAAGCCACCATGCGCCCGCATGGTGCCCGGCCGGCCATGGCTGTCACTACGTCCCTTCGGTTGCCACGCCAACGATGCCCAGGCAAGGTCCTGCGCGACCATCGCTCACGCTGATCCGGTTGCGGCCTTCGCGCTTGGCCCGGTACAGCGCATCGTCGGCGGACGCCAGCAATTCACGCAGCTCGTAACCTGCATGCGCGGCAGAGGCGATGCCGAAACTGGCGGAGATGGGGATGTCGAGCATTTCGCCATCCTTGGCCGCCGTGGCAATGGCGTGTCGCATCAGTTCGACCCGGGCCAGTACCTGCTGCAGCGTGCAGTCGGGCAGCACGATGCCGAATTCCTCGCCGCCGAGCCGGCCGAAGATATCGGAGGAACGCAGATGCGCCTGGCAAGCCGCAACAGCGCGCCTGAGTACATGATCGCCTACCGCATGGCCGTGGGTGTCATTGACAGCCTTGAAGTGATCCAGGTCAAGCAGCACCAGGCAGACTTCACGCGCAGACTTCCTGCAGTACTTCAACTGCAGCTCGACCTCATTGACGAAGTGCTGCCGGTTGTAGATGCCGGTAAGACCGTCGCGCCTCGCCAGTTTCATGAAACGCAGCTGCGAACGCTTGATGCGGTAGGCCCAGAAGGCAATGAACGCCAGCACTGTCGCCAACAGAATGATATACAGCCGGCCTGTTTCGGCCGCCTTCCTGTCGAGAGTCCGTTGTAGCTGCAGGATTTCGTTCTGCTTGCTCAATGTGTCCAACTGCAGTTTTTTAGCTAAGAGCTGCTGCTGGACGATCTGGAAGGCGAATGCCCTGGCACCCACCTCATCCAGCCAGCCCTTGTTTGACATCATATAGCGCTCATGATGATCAAGAGCGGCCTGCAGGTTTCCTTGTCGCTTCGCAATGAGATAGAGAACGCGCTCGGCAGCACTCATGGATTCCGAATACTTGTTTCCAGCGTTTCGAGCAACAACCCGGAGTGCCGATTGCTTCGATGAAGTGACCTGTCCCGCACCTAAATATGCCTCAGCCAACAAGGCATCAAACTGCGAAAGCAGCCACGAGTAACCACTTCCCCGCACAGCGTCGTAGTTGCTCTTCAAAAGCGTAATTGCCTTCTCAGAATGACCTCGTTGCAATGCCATCCTCGCCAAATACAGGCGAATGCCATTGGCATAAAGGTCGTCGCCCACCTTCTGGCAAAGGTCTATGCCTTGCTGGAACTGCACGTCAATTCCGTCCAGCCTGCCCGCCTTGTAAAGTGCCGCCAGTTTTGCGTAGCCCGCTTTGCATATCCAATCGTTCGGCTGCTGTGCTTCACTGAAAAGCTGGTCAGCATAATTCCAGGCAAGGTCGTATTGCCCTGACTCTTCATAGAGGAGCGCAGCGACGGTGAGCACCAAGGCACGCGCATCCGGGTCGGAAATTGTATGTAGCTGCGATAGCAGCAAGTTTAAGCGACGGAATGCATCCTCGTAGCGGGAACGCTCTGCAAGAGAATTCACCATGAAGGAACCAGCTTTGAAGCGTAAAACTGAGTCCCGCGAATGGTTCAACACCGTATCGGCCAACCGATCCGATGTCGCATAGTCCCCCACGTAAGCTGCCTGCCATGCCTGAAGATAATGCAGATACTGCTGCTGCTCGGGTGGCAGCTTCGCAGCCTGCTTGTCGAGGTGCTGCAAAAGTTCCAGGAACCTGTCGTGGTTCTGTGTCCTGCTGCTGTCAGCCTCCTTGAGCAGGGAGGCACTTTGGTCAACAGCCGGGAGTACGATCGCATGGGCAGTACTCCCGGATAGTCCGAACAGTAACCACCCCGCAATCACCATCCGACGATTCGCTGCGGACGCGAGCATTGGTTTAGCCAATCAACCCCACAGCACTCGACGCGGCGCGGCTGTTTTCGTCCTCACGCTCAGGAGTTTCACCGCCGTCTTCGTCCTCCTGCTCTTCCTGTTCCTCGGCGGGCGCGAGCATCGCGCAATGTACCGCAGTGCCGAGCAATGCTTCCAATGTCGATGAGTCCTTGAAGAGGATCGCATTCTGCAGAATCGAATCCAGCCCCGTGCTTGCCACTACCTGCTCAAGCTCATTGTCCGATGCCCGGCTCAGCTGCGCGTCCTGCCCCATCCGTTCAAGAAATTCGACAACGTCCGACATATGCAACCCCCCCGCTTGTTGTTGGCTTTGTCGGCGTCCTGGGGAATGCGGCCTCGCTGACGCCCTGCGCCAGCGAGGCCATTCCGACTCAGGCACGCCGCTCCTCGTAGCGTTCATCTTCGTCGTTGATCCCAGGAACCAGCAAGCACCGTACCTGCGCGGGAACCAGCAAGCAGCATACATTCTGTGCCCCCACCAGCGCCGTCAATCGTTGCTGGTCCCTGGCCAGCACAGCTTGCTTGATATCCTGGTCCAGCTGGCTATTGACCAGCATGTGCTGCATTTCCCCGTTGGAAGCGTAGCGCAGACTGGCGTCCTGCCCGATGGTTTCCAGGAAATCGATGATATTGATATTGGACATGGCGTTCTCTCCTCAAGTGTACGGTTGGTTGGAATACGCAGGCCGCCCTGCTATCGGAACGGGATAAGCCCATCCGAATACCGGCAACTGCAAGCCTGCGCAAAACCATCGTAGAGACGCCGCCAACGCCAACCTGTCTATCTGCTCACAGAATATCCACCTGGGCTGTGGCCTCCGCCCGGTCCAGTTCGGCCAGTCGCGCACGGAGTTCCACATTCGGCTGCAGCGGGCCCGCAGGAGGCACCACCACCGTATCCTCCATCTCGACCTTCGCCTGCGGCAGGTCGCCGAGCTTCACCCGTTCGATGCGCGCCTGCTGGATCGGCAAGGTGGCGCTGCGGTAGATGGTGATCTCATGGTCGAGCGGGTAGTCGCGCGCCAGCACGTCGACCAGCACCTGCTTGTACGCGGGGCCCGTCGAGAAGCGGGCCAGCGACTGGTCGCCCACCAGGCCCACCTGCCACAGCACCAGGTAGGCGGTCGGGTCGATCCGGCGCTGGTAGAACAGCAGCTGGCTGGCCTCGAAGTGCTGGCATCCGTAGCGGCCCGGGTCGATGCCGAGGTCCGCATAGAGGCAGTCCTCGGCGGAAATGCCCGGCTCCATGTGCGCGGGGTAGCCCTCGCTGCGGGCCACCTCGATCGACTTGTGCGGTGCCCAGGCGAACACGCCGGGATGGCCGTAGAAAACCCCGCACACCCGCTTGCCCGCACGCACCTCGGTGAGGATGGCCTCGACCATCTCGCGGTAGGTCTGCATGCGCGACTTGCCCTCGCGGTAGTACGGCTGCAGGCTGCGCACGTCCGGGTGCATCTTGTTCAGCCACAGCTCGACGATGCCGTCAGAGAGCCCGGCGAACACCACGTCCGCCTGTTCGATATGGCTGCGCGCCAGCGGGCCGAGGTGCGAGCCCAGGGTCATGCCGAGGCCCACGCAGACCAGGCTTCCGGGTGAACGCGTTGCATCCATGGTGACCGCTCGTCTTGGCAGGAGGTGAACCGCATTATTCACCTGCCTGGAGCGGCTGCGCCAGTTCAGCGGTCCGGGGCCGGATCGGACTTCGCCGGAAACGCCTCCATCAGCGGCCGGATCAGGTCCAGCGGCAACGGAAACACGATGGTCGAGGACTTGCCGTTGTTGGACATGTCGGCCAGCGTCTGCAGATAGCGCAACTGCAGCGCCTGCGGCTGCTGCGACAGCATCGCGGCGGCATCGCGCAGCTTCTCGGCGGCCTGCATCTCGCCCTCGGCGTGGATCACCTTGGCGCGGCGTTCGCGCTCGGCCTCGGCCTGGCGGGCGATCGCGCGCACCATGGTCTCGTTGAGGTCGACGTCCTTGATCTCCACGTTGGCGACCTTGATGCCCCACGGGTCGGTGGCCTCGTCGAGGATGGTCTGCAAGGTGTGGTTGATCGAATCGCGCTGCGACAGGATCTCGTCCAGCTCGTGCTGGCCCAGCACCGAGCGCAGCCGCGTCTGCGCCAGCTGGCTGGTGGCCTGCAGGAAGTTCTCCACCTGCAACACGGATTTGTCGGGTTCCACCACCCGGAAATAGACCACCGCATTCACGCGCACCGAGACGTTGTCGCGCGAGATCACGTCCTGTGGCGGGACGTCCATCACGGTCACGCGCAGGTCGACCCGGATCATCCGCTGCACGAACGGCACCAGCAGCACCAGTCCGGGCCCCTTGGTCCCGGTGTAGCGGCCCAGGGTCAGGACCACTCCGCGCTGGTATTCGGGCAGGATCTTCACCGCGGAGAGCAGCAGCAGCACGCCAAGAATTACCAATACACCGACGAATCCGAACATGATCATCTCCCGTGAACCGAATTTTGAAGCCGCCTTCGCCGCTCCACTCCACCACGTCACCAACCCGAACATCCGATAGCAGGGCGGGCACTGCCCGCCGCTCTCGCTCCGCCTCCTCGCACCATCGCAGGAAGCAGAAGCCGGCGGGCAATGCCCGCCCTACGAAATCACAGCGGTTCGACCCACAGCAGCAGTCCCTGCCGACGCACGATCCGCACCGACGTTCCGGCGGGTAGCGCGCTGTCGCAGCGCACGCGCCAGCGTTCGCCGCGCACCATCATCCAGGCCTCGCCCGCGGCGCTCACCGGCTCCAGCAGCCTGCCGGTGCCGCCAAACATCTCCGCATCGCCGGTGACCTGATGCGCGCGACGCGAACGGAACACCAGCCACACGATCAGCGCCAGCAGCGCAGCCGCGCACACCGCGATGCCGGCGATCACGCCGAGATTGACGCCATAACCGGGCACCCCGGCATTCATCAGCATCACCGAGCCCACCACGAACGACACCAGTCCGCCGGCACCGAACGCACCCACGCTGGGGTTGACCGCCTCCGCCACCAGCAAGCCGACACCCAGCGCCATCAAGGCCAGCCCGGCGTAGTTCACCGGCAGCAGCTGCAGCGCGTACAGGCCGACCAACAGGCAGATGCCGCCGGCTATGCCCGGCAACATGGCGCCGGGATGCATGGCTTCCAGCAGCAGGCCGAAGATGCCGGCCAGCAGCAACAGATAGGCGATGGTGGGGTTGGTGACGATCGCCAGGAAGCGCGTGCGCGCACCGGGCGCATACTCGCGCACGGATGCGCTCTTGAGCTGCAGCGTGACGTCGCGATCGCCGACGTGCACCTTGCGTCCGTCCGCCTTGGCCAGCAGGTCGGCCACGTCCGTCGCCACGAAGTCGATCACGTGCTGCTGCGCGGCCTCGCTGGCGGTCAGCGTGGCCGCGCCGCGCACGGCCTGTTCGGCCCACTGCGCGTTGCGCCCGCGCAACTGCGCCAGCGAGCGGATATAGGCGATCGCATCGTTCATGGCCTTGTGCGACTCGGCATCGTCGCCGGCGGCCGGCTCATCCCTGGCGGAAGAACCCGCTACTGCCGGCTGGTCGCCAGCCTTGGGCAGCGGCACCGGCCGGGTACCACCCAGTTGCACCGGCGTCGCCGCGCCCAGGTGGGTGGCCGGCGCCATCGCAGCGATCTGTCCGGCGTACAGGATGTACGTCCCGGCCGAAGCCGCCCGTGCGCCGCCGGGGGCGACGTACACCAGCACCGGCACCTCGCGGGACAGCATGCTGGCGATGATCTGCCGCATCGAATCGGCCAGCCCGCCGGGCGTGTCCAGGCGCAGCACGATCGCCACGGCGCCATCGGCCACCGCGCGCTTCGAAGCGTCGTCGAAATACTCCGCGGCGGCCGGGCCGATCGGGCCATCCAGGGTGATCTGCGCCACCATGCCATGGGTCGCCGCGTGGCCGGCAACCACGGGCTCGACGGCAAATGCCGCCCGCATCGGCAACGCGCAGAGCACCGCCACCCAGACCAGCCACAGCCAGCGCCTCATCTCACCGACCTCCGCATGACATCAGCGACGACGCCACCACTGTAACCCCGCCAAGGTTCAAAAACCGATCATCGACCAGGGCAGCGCAGCAAAAGCCTGGCCGATGCAAGATGATTCATCGAAAGAAATCCCCCCACTGCCGCGAGGAACAAGCCCATGCCGAAAGTCGATGTCAGCAAGGTCCCCGAGCGCCAGGGTTCGGACTATCCGGCACCTTACGGAGAACCCGTCAGCGGGCGCATCCGGCAGGCGCTGGGTCGTGCCGGCGGCCTGACCGACTTTGGCGTCAACCTGGTGCACCTGCCGCCGGGGGCCTGGTCGAGCCAGCGCCACTGGCACAGCCTTGAGGAAGAATTCGTCTACGTGCTGGCCGGCGAACTGACCCTGGTGAGCGATGCCGGCGAGCAGTTGCTGCGCGCCGGCGATGGCGCGGCGTTTCCGAAAAACGTGCCCGATGGCCACCACATGATCAATCGCGGCGAAGAAACAGCCGTCTATCTCGACATCGGCACCCGCTGCGACGGCGACACCTGCCACTACTCGGACATCGACCTGCACCTGGAACTCGGCGCCGACCATTACTCGCACAAGGACGGAACGCCCTGTGCCTGAAGGTGCCCTATGCCATCGCCTGCAGCGACCACTCCGCCAGCACCTGATAGTCCTGCTGGCCGACCACGCTGTGGACCAGCGCAACGCGTTCGACCCACCATGCCACGGGTTCGATCGGCGTGGCATCCAGCAACGCGGCATGGCTGTAGGCGACGGTGACATGCGGCGTGAAACTGCGTGCGACATGGCGCCCCTGCCCCACCAGCACCAGCGCACGGCGCAGGTCCTGCCACAGCTGTTGCAACGGCTCGGGCACGCGCGAACTGCGCAAAATGCAGGGTGGTTGCCGACCGTGGAAGCCGGCTGCTTCGTGCAGCACCCACTCGAACGGCGCCATGCGCAGCTCGCCCGCGGCAGCCGTCGCCGCATCGACCACGTCCTGCCGCAGCAGTGCGTGGTCGCCGAGAAAGTGCAGCGTGGCGTGATAGCGCGCCGGGTTCACCCAACGCGCGCGCAGGCCGGGATGGCTGGCCTTGAGTGCCTGTGCCGCCTGCGCCAACCGTGCACGCGTCGTCGCATCCGGCAGCAGCGCGAAGAACAATCGGTGCACTTCGGCAGGCCGGGCGCCGGCCGCTCCGAGCAGGTCGAGCTGAGGCTGGTCGGAAGGCGTGGGTCGAATGGCCATCGTGGCAGATCGAAAGCTGGGCGGGCGCGTCTACCCGGCCGTGCCTGCCGGCGCCGGATGCAGGTCCTGCCCGGTCAGCTGCGTGCGGATCGCGCGCAGCTTGGCCTTGATCTTCGCCTCGTTGGCAGGTCCCGTGCGCAACAGCAGCTTCTGTCCGGTGGAGCGCGATTCCAGCGCGGGGTCGGTGTAGACGTGGAACGCCTTCGAGCGCACCAGGGCCGGCGGCTGGGCCGGTTCCGGCGCAGCCAGCAGGTCGTCGATCACCACGATCAGGCGATCGTTGAAATAGCCCCTGGGGTAGCCCAGTTGCCGGTACGCCTGCTGGAACAGCGGGTAGGCATGGACGTACCAGGCCACCAGCGCCTGCGGATCGACGGCATCGATGATCTGCATGTACGGTGCGTAGCGGTCAGCGTTCCGCTCGCCGGCCACCGTGACGCCGTTGGCTTCATCGACGATGAACGCACCTTTCGGCACGCGCGCCGGCAGCGTGAACGTCGCCAGCCCGTCGTGCCGCGGCAATGCATCGATGGTCGCCACGATGCGTGCGATGACCTGCTGGCGCACCAGCAGCGAGGACAGGTCGTTGCCGCCGGCCAGCGCCGCAAGCGCGGCGATCGTGCCGGCGTCGCTGTCCTCCAGTTTCGGCAACGCGCTGGTCGAAGCCGTCGCCGGCCCGGTCTGCGCCTGTTCGATCGGGTGCTGGACCGGTGTACTGGCCGCACTCGCGGGGGCCGATGCCGACGCCGCGGGCGCGGTGGTCAGCGGTGGACCCGGATGCATCGCCTTGCGTGCCAGGTACACGCCCGCCGCCACGATGGCCAGCACCACCACCACCGCCCCGATCCAGCTACCCGTCAATGCTCGTCTGCTCACGACTGCTCCCGCTCTGAATGTCTGTATTGGACTTGCCCACATCCGATTCGTTCAGCCGAGCCATTCGGGTTGGCCCGGGTCCCCGCGCGCCGCGGATAGCGGCCTGCCTGGCTGCAGCGAACGGCATGCCGCCGTGGCCGCTCATCGGAGCATTCCGATAACACGCATATCACGCGCTCGCAACGCGGCCGCGACAAGGATAGAACCTGCTCGCCTGCCTTGCTCGCGCGGCACGCATGAATTCCCGAGAACACCGTCCGCGCGAGTGACGTCACGCCGGAACACGGAGGGAGACTTCATGAAAACCCGATGCGTATTCAGCACACCCGACCTGGCCGCGGCGCGCGCCGCGATGGCCGCGGCACGTGAAGCCGGCATCGACGACAACGACATCTCGCTGGTCGCCCGCGAGGACATCGAACTGGAGAAAATCCCCGACCACCTGATGCAGGGGCGCAATGACTTCTATCCCGCCGCCGTGCGTGGCGGCGTCTGCGGCGGCAGTACCGGCCTGCTGCTCGGACTCATCGCGGTCGCCGTGCCGCCATTGGGCGTGACGCTTGCCGGCGCCGCGGCGATGACCATCGCCGGCGCCGCGTTCGGCACCTGCATCGGCGAGATGGTCGGCTTCGAGGTGCCCGACGCGGTCAGCCGCAAGTTCAAGGACGAGATCGCAGCCGGTCGCATCCTGGTGGTGATCGATGCCAGCAACGACAAGCTCGGCGTGGCCGAGCCCGCGCTCGCACGCACCGGCGCCACGCCGCTGCCGTTCCACGCGCACACCGCGCTGACCTGAGCACGTCGATATACATCCGGCTCAGGCTTTCAGCCGGTAGCCGGTGCGGAAGATCCACCACACCGCGGCCAGGCAGATCGCGAGAAACACCAGGGTCATGCCCAGGCTCACGCCCACGCCGACGTCGGCGACGCCGTAGAAGCTCCAGCGGAAGCCGCTGATCAGGTACACCACCGGATTGAACAGGGTGACCTTCTGCCAGAACGGCGGCAGCATGTCGATCGAGTAGAAGCTGCCGCCGAGGAAGGTCAGCGGCGTCACGATCAGCAGCGGGACCAGCTGCAGCTTCTCGAAGTTGTCCGCCCAGATGCCGATGATGAAACCGAACAGGCTGAAGGTGACCGCGGTCAGCACCAGGAACGCCAGCATCCAGAGCGGATGCTCGATGTGGAACGGCACGAACAGCGCGCGCCGTGGCCAGGATGATCAGGCCGAGGATGATCGACTTGGTCGCCGCCGCGCCGACGTAGCCGAGCGACGATCTCGAATGGCGACACCGGCGCCGACAGCAGCTCGTAGATCGTGCCGGTGAACTTCGGGAAGTAGATGCCGAACGAGGCGTTGGAGATGCTCTGCGTCAGCAGCGACAGCATGATCAGCCCCGGCACGATGAAGGCGCCGTAGCTGACGCCGTCGATCCCGTTCATGCGCGAGCCGATCGCCGCGCCGAACACCACGAAGTACAGCGACGTCGAGATCACCGGCGAGACGATGCTCTGCAGCAGCGTGCGCCAGGTGCGCGCCATCTCGAAGCGGTAGATGGCGCGGATCGCGTGGAAGTTCATGTGCGTTCCCTCACCAGGCTGACGAAGATGTCCTCCAGCGAGCTCTGGCTGGGTCTGCAGGTCCTTGAAGTCGATGCCGGCCGCGCCGAGCTCGGCGCAGCAGCGCGGCGATGCCGGTGTGCTCGTCCTGCGCGTCGAAGGTGTAGACCAGCTCGCTGGCCGTCGGCCGACAGTTCCAGCGGGTAGCGCCGACAAGCGCCGGCGGGATGGCGTGCCAGCGGACGTCTGCAACTGCAGCGTCAGCTGCTTCTTGCCGAGCTTGTGCATCAGCTCCGCCTTGTCCTCGACCAGGATGAGCTCGCCCTTGTTGATCACGCCGATGCGGTCGGCCATCTCCTCGGCCTCGTCGATGTAGTGCGTGGTCAGGATGATGGTGACGCCGGTGTCGCGCAGCGCGCGCACCATCTCCCACATGTCGCGGCGCAGCTCCACGTCGACGCCGGCGGTCGGCTCGTCCAGGAACAGGATCTGCGGCTCGTGCGACAGCGCCTTGGCGATCAGCACGCGCCGCTTCATGCCGCCGGACAGCGTCATGATCTTGTTGTCCTTCTTGCTCCCACAGCGACAGGTCTTTCAGCACCTTCTCGATATGTGCCGGATTGGCCGCCTTGCCGAACAGGCCCCGGCTGAAGCTGACCGTGTTCCACACCGTCTCGAACGCGTCGGTGGTCAGTTCCTGCGGCACCAGGCCGATCTTCGCGCGCGCGGCGCGGTAGTCGCGCACGATGTCGTGGCCGTCGGCCAGCACCGTGCCCGCGCTGGCGTTGACGATGCCGCAGACGATGCTGATCAGCGTCGTCTTGCCGGCGCCGTTGGGGCCGAGCAGGGCGAAGATCTCGCCGCGGCGGATCTCCAGGTCGACGCGCTTCAGCGCCTGGAAGCCGGAGGCGTAGGTCTTGCCGAGCTGGCGAACGGTGATGACCGGCTGCATGCGATCTCCTGGGGAACGGATCGGCCGCGGGGAGCGTCGATGGTATGCCATGTCGCCTTGTGCATGTTGCCGCCACGCCACTCGACGCCGAGGCCATCGTGTTGCTAAGGTCGAAGGCGCGCCCCGGACATCCCATGAACTCGATCGAAGTCGCGTTGGCCATGCTGCTGGCCGTGGTCGGCAGCGGTTACCTGGTCCGCATGCTGCCGTTCTCGCTGCCGCTGCCGCTGGTGCAGATCGCGCTGGGGGCGGTGATCGCCGGCGTGTTCAAGCACGGCGTGGCGCTCGACCCGGACATCTTCTTCCTGCTGTTCCTGCCGCCGCTGCTGTTCCTCGACGGCTGGCGCATCCCCAAGGACGGCCTGCTGCGCGACCGCGGCGCGATCATGGCGCTGGCGCTGGGCCTGGTGGTGGCCACCGTGGTCGGCGCCGGCTTCCTGATCCACTGGCTGATTCCGGGGATGCCGCTGGCGGTGGCGTTCGCGCTGGCCGCGATCGTGTCGCCGACCGATCCGGTGGCGGTGTCCTCGATCGCCGCGCGCGTGCCCATCCCGAAGCGGCTGATGCATATCCTCGAAGGCGAGTCGCTGCTCAACGACGCCACCGGCCTGGTCTGCTTCCGCTTCGCCGTGGCGGCGGCGGTGACCGGCGGCTTCTCGCTGCTGTCGGCCTCGCTGACCTTCCTGTGGGTGGCGCTGGCCGGGCTCGGCGTGGGCGTGCTGTTCACCCTCGCGGTGAGCTTCGCGCAGCGCTGGCTGTCGCGGCACTTCGGTCAGGAGGCCGGCTCGCCGATCCTGATCAGCCTGCTGATCCCGTTCGGCGCCTACCTGCTGGCCGAGCAGGTGCGCGCCTCGGGCATCCTCGCCGCGGTCGCTGCCGGCATCACCATGAGCTACGTCGAACTCAGCGGCCGCCTGCTGGCGACCACGCGGGTACAGCGCACGGCGGTGTGGAACACCGTGCAGTTCGCCCTGAACGGCGTCATGTTCGTGTTGCTGGGCGAGCAACTGCCCGCCAGCGTGCAGGGCGCGATGGCGTCGGTGGCGCAGAGCGGCCATCGCAATCCGTGGTGGCTGCTGGTGTACGCGCTGGCGATCAACGCCGGGCTGGCGCTGCTGCGCCTGGCCTGGGTCTGGGTCGCGCTGCGGCTGAATGTGCTCAAGCTGCATCACCAGGGCGCCCCGGTACGCCGGCTGCACTGGCGGCTGCTGTTGGCCATCTCGCTGGCCGGCATGCGCGGCGCGATCACTTTGGCCGGCGTGATGACGCTGCCGCTGTTGCTGCCCGACGGCACGCCCTTCCCCGCGCGCGAACTGGCGATCTTCCTCGCCACGGCGGTGATCCTGCTCTCGCTGCTGGCCGCCAGCATCGGCCTGCCGCCGCTGCTGAAAGGCCTGCAGCTGCCGCCCGAGCCGGCGCTGCAGCGGGAGGAAAACCTGGCGCGCCGGGCCGCCGCCAACGCGGCGATCGCCGCCATCGAGAAAGCCCAGCATGAACTGCTGGAAAAGGCGCCGGCCGGCGACATCGATACCTACACCAGTGCAGCCACGCGGGTGATCGCGCTGTACCAGCACTGGCTGGACGAGGACGCCTCCGGCGAAGAGGAGGCGCGGCAGCTGCGCAAGGCCGACGTGGCCGAGCGCGAGTTGCGCCTGGCCGCGCTGCAGGGCCAGCGCGAGGCGGTCTTCGAACTGGCCCGCCACCGCCGCATCTCCGACGAGGTCTCGCGCCGGCTGGTGCGCGAGATCGACCTGCAGGAAGCGCGCTACCGCTAGACCGTATGCGCCGGTTCCGCGATCCTTCGTCCCGAGTGCACCATGCACGACCCAACGGAGCCAGACCATGCGCCTGTTCCACCGGCTGCTGATCGTGACGGCCCTGGCCATCACCTGGCCAGCCACGGCCGCCACCTTGCCGAACCGGCCGATACCGTCGCTGGACCTGCACCGCTACGCCGGCCAGTGGCACGAGATCGCACGCCTGCCGATGTACTTCGAGCGCAAGTGCCTGGATGCCGTCATCGCCACCTACACGCCGAACCCCGACGGCACCGTCCACATCCACAACACCTGTCGCACCAGCAAGGGCCGGATGTCCGTGGCGGGCGTGGCGCGGATGAAGGACAACCAGCCCGCCGCGCTGGAGGTTCGTTTCGCGCCCGCCTGGCTGACCTGGCTGCCGATGGCATGGGCCGACTACTGGGTGATCGAGGTGGACGCCGACTACCAGTGGGCCGTGATCGGCAGCCCCGAACGCAAGCACCTGTGGATACTCTCGCGCCGCCCCGCGATGGATCGCGCGCTGTTGCAGACCCTCAAGGAACACTCGCGCCAGCGTGGCTACGAGGTCGACCGGCTGATCATGACTGCGCCGCTGGATTGAGCCCCAGGCGCATCACGAAAATCGACGGACGAAACCCGCACCTCAGTCGACCGGAAAAATTGCCGCGGGCGCCAGCCCCAGGCCCACGATCAGGCGCAGGCGCGCCTTGAGCGGTTGCAGGTTGCCCACCGGCAGCAGGTCCTGCGCGATCAGGTCGCTCTCGGCCCCCTCGCCGCGATAGGTGGAGCTCAGCACCGGACCGGCCGCGCAACGGCTGGCGAGCACGCCCGGGCGCATTGCGCCGGTCAGCACCACCGGCAACCGCGCGCCGCACATCAGCGCGAACAGGCAGGCGATTTCCTCCAGCGTGTCGGTGCCCTGGCTGATCACCACGCCGTCCGGCGGCTGCGCGCCGGCCGCGAGCGCCTCGACGCACTCCACCGGTTGCAGCACGTCGGCCAGCGACATCGCACGGTTCGGCACGGTGAGCGCGCGTCGACCTGTTCCACGACGGGCTTCCGATCAAGGAAAAATACCGCACCCATGTCCACCGCTTCATGCGCAACGTGCACGAAACGGCTGCGCGCGCGGCGGCAAAGCCGACCCGCTGGCGACGCATGGCGCAGGCCGTGCGCCTTCGGCGCGCGGCGACGGGTCAACGCACCAGTCCGTCGATGTACGCGCCGACCCGGTCGGTGTATTCCGACGGCGCGCCGAGTTCATGGTTGATCCGGCCATGGTTCAGCGGCTCCGGCAGCACCCGCATCGCGACGCCGAGCGAAGCCCCCTTCTGCGCGAACTTGCGGCCTTCGTCGCAAGGGGAAGTGGGGAACCGGCGCTCGCTGGAGCAGACGATCAGCATCGGCAGCGCGGCACGGCCCAGCTGGTGCTGCGGCGACGCGGCGACCCAGTATTTTTCGTCGTCGCCGAACGCGTTCCGGTACAGCCGCGGCACGCGCGGCATGCCCATCAGCGCCGGCACGTCGAGCGCACCGCTGTCCAGCGACACCACGCCGAGCGCCGGTTGCGCGCCGGCGACGGCGAGCATCCCCGGATCGGCGCCGAGCAGCGCGACCAGGTGCGCGCCGGCCGAATGCCCCATCAGCACGAAGCGCTTCGCGTCGATGTTCCATTCTTCCGCATGCTTCTGCGCCGTGGCGACCGCGCGCGCGACGTCGCGCGCCTGCTCCAGCGGCATCGCGACGGGCAGCATGCGATAGTTGCTGGAGATCACCGCGTAGCCCTTCGGCAGCCAGTAATCGATCTTGTTCTCGACGCCGGGGTTGGTCTTGTCGCCGTTGGCCCAACCGCCGCCGTGCACGTAGAACACCACCGGCACCGGCTTCGAGGAGGCATGGCCTGCGTTCGCCGGCAGGTAGACGTCGAAGCGCTGCGCCGGATCCGCGCCGTAGGCGACGTTGCGGACCGCCTTCGCCCCGGCGAGGCACCTCGACCGGGCGCTCCTGCCTGCTGGCCTCGCGCATCCGTTCCAGGCGCTCGCGCAGGCCTTGCGCGTGGCCGAGGGCAGGGAACAGCGACAGCACCGCGAGCGATGCGACGAGTTTCTTCATCGTGGTTTCCTCATGCTTCGCGCACGCGCAGCACCGCGCGCAGGCCGCGGGGCGAATTCGGCAGCAATTGCAGGTCGCCGCCGTGCTGCCGCGCGACGCGCTCGACGATGGCCAGGCCGAGGCCGCTGCCGGCGTTGCCGCCGCCGCGCACGAACGGCTGCCGCGCGCGTTCGGCCGCCGCCGCGGCGAGGCCGGGCCCGTGGTCGGCGATTTCGATGCGCCACGCATCGCCTTCGCGGGTCAGGCGCAGCGAGAACGGTTCGGCGCCGTGCTTCTGCGCATTGATCACCAGGTTCTCGACCGCGCGCAGCAGCGCCATCGGCCGGCCGCGCGCTGGCGCGGATTCCGGCAGTTCGACGTGCCACGCGACGGACGAGGCGGCGACCGCGTTGCGGCAGATCGCGGCGAGGTCGAGCGCTTCGCTGGCCTCGTCGCGGCCGTCGCGCGCATAGGCGATGAACTGCGACAGGATCGCGTCGATCTCGCCGATGTCGCGGGCCATGCCGGCATGCAGTTCCGGATCGGTGCCGGGCAGCAGTTCCAGCGCGAACTGCAGCCGGGTCAGCGGCGTGCGCAGGTCGTGCGAGATGCCGGCCAGCATCAGCGCGCGTTCCTCGGCGGCGGCGCGCACGTCGTCGCCGGTCCGGCGCAGCGCCTGCGCCAGCTCGGCGACTTCGCGCGGCGCGGAGGCCGGCACCGGCGGCGGCGCCTCGCCGCGGACGATGCCCGGCGCGCTGCGCGCCAGTTCGCGCAGCGGCTGCACCAGGCGCCGGGCGAAGTAGGCCGCCGCCAGCCACACCAGCAGCACGCAACCGCCGAGCATCAGCACGCTGAAGCGGCGCGCGCCGACGCGGCCCCTGTCGTAGGCGAAGGCGACCCACAGCGGACGTGCGGTTTCCAACTTCAGCCACAGCACGTCGCCGTGCGTGCCGCGACCCAGGCGGATGTCGCGTTCGTCGCCCAGGATCCTGCCGGCGCGGCGCGCGATCAGCCGCAGCATCGGCAGGCGGCCGATGCCGGCTTCCGGTTCGCTGTCGCGCACTTCCAGGCCGCTTTCGCGCAGCAGGTGCAGGGTCCGCCCCGGCGTCTGTCCGCGATCCAGCGCTTCGACGGTGTCGGCGAAGCCGTCGACGGCGCGCAGCAGCTGTTCGGTCGCCGGACGCGCGGCGAATTCGCGGCCCAGCAGCACCGCCAGCACGCCGGCGCCGGCCAGTACCAGTGCGATCACCAGCGCCAGTTGCGCGAACACGCTGCGCGGCAGCCTCATGGCGACGGCTCCGGCGGCACGAACGCGTAGCCGACGCCCCAGACGGTCTGCAGGATGCGCGGCTGCTTCGGATCATCCTCGAGCAGCTTGCGCAGCCGCGCGATGGTCACGTCGATGCTGCGCTCGAAAGCCTCGTGTTCGCGCCCGCGCGCCAGGCTCATCAGCCGGTCGCGGCTCAGCGGCTGGCGCGGATGCCGCAGCAACACGGCGAGCACCGCGAACTCGCCGGAAGTCAGCCGCAACGCCTCGCCGTCGCGCCACAGTTCGCGGCTGCCCAGGTCGAGGCGGAACGCGCCGAACTCGAGCGTGCCGCCATCGGCCTGCGGCGCGCCGGGCGCGGCGGCCGGCGCGCGCCGCAGCACCGCGCGGATGCGTGCCAGCAGTTCGCGCGGATTCACCGGCTTGGGCAGGTAGTCGTCGGCGCCGATCTCGAGGCCGACGATGCGGTCGATTTCGTCGCCCTTCGCGGTCAGCATGACCACCGGGATGCGGTCGCCCTGCCCGCGCAGCCGCCGGCAGATGTCCAGGCCGCTTTCGTCCGGCAGCATCAGGTCGAGCACGATCAGGTCGTAGTGGCCGCGGTCCAGCGCCTGGCGCATCTGCGCGCCGTCGCCGACGCCCTTGACCGCGAAGCCCTGCGATTCGAGGTAGCGCTGCAGCAGGTCGCGCAGGCGCGGGTCGTCGTCCACCAGTAACAACCGGGACGACGAGTGGATAGTGGTTTCGTTCATGGCCGCAAACTATCGCTTAACCGCTGCCAACGCGGGGCTGATTCTGCCATCGGATATTTCCGGACCGCCTCTCGGAAACATCCGTTTACAAATCCCCGGAACAATCCAGCAAGCCACCGGCACAGACTATTTCCACCACGGCGCATCCCGCGCCGGAACTGGAGATGAACCATGAACATGCGGAAAACCACCTTGTTGTTGAGCCTGCTGGCCGTGGCCGGCGCTTCCTCCCTCGTTTCAGCCGATGCCGATGCCGCAGGCCGCGGCGTGCGTGGCCGCGCAGTTGCGCATACTGCCGACGGTGGCCGTGTCGCTGCAGGTGGTGCCGCCGCCCGCGGCGCCAACGGTGCCTATGTGCGCGGCCACCGCGTGACCAGCGATGGTCAGGGTAACGTCGAAGGCAGCCGTCGCGCCATGGCAGTCGGGGCCAACGGCGGCACCGCGCAGTCGCAAGGCAGTTTCTACCGCAACGCCGATGGCAGCGCCGGCCGCCAGGGTACGCGTCCGCCACCGGCCCCGACGGTGGCAGCCTGCAAGCACCAGCGGCAGCATCACCCGGGATGCCGACGGCAACGTCAACGGCAGCCGCGGCACCAGCGTCACCGGCAAGAATGGCAACAGCTACAACGGCTCGACCACCGTCCAAGACGGCACCGTCACCCACACCGCCACCTGCACCAATGCCGCCGGCGAAACCATCGCCTGCCCGAGCCGCGGCAACTGATTTCCGCTACCCTCCCCACGGATCGAAGCGACCGCGCCATGGACGGCGCTCCCTTTCGCTTTCGTCAGGAAACCCCTTTCGAGGAGAAACCCATGCGCCGATTCCCGTCCCTCTTCTCCGCGCTGCTGCTGTCCGCCGTCGCCGTACAAGCCCTCGCGCAGCAGCAACCCCAGCCGACGCCGGAACAGCGACAGGCGCTGCAGGCCCGATGGAAAGCCGCCGACAGCAACAACGACGGCTACATCGATCGTGGCGAGGCGCAGGCGATGCGCCCGATCGCCAAGCACTTCGACGAGTTCGACGCTGACAAGGACGGCAAACTGTCGATGGACGAAATGCGGAATTCCGTGCAGAGCCGCGTGCACGCCGCCGACACCAATCAAGACGGCGCCATCGACCGCGCGGAAGCCGAGACCAGCCTGCCGCGCGTGGCCAAGGCCTTCGACCGCCTGGACACGGACAAGGACGGCAAGCTGACGGTCGAGGAAGTGCAGCAACTCGCTTCCCGCTTCGCTGGTCGTCGCCAGCGCTGAGCCGGCACGGGGCCTCCGCCATGGATCTTTCCGCCATCGCCGACCGCCCCGGGCTGCTCGTCTTGCCGATCCTGCTGCCATCGCTGGCGGCGGCGGAAGGCGCGTGGCGGATGCGCAAGGGCATGGGTTACGACTGGAAGGCCTGGTGGACGTCGCTGGGCGACGCATGCGGACGGGTGCTGATCAACCGCATGATCGGCGGCGGCCTGGTCGGCCTGCTGTTGCTGGGCATCGCACGATTTCGCGTGGCCGACATCGCGATGGACCGGTGGTGGCACTGGGCGGTGCTCTTCGCCGGCCAGGAGTTCTGCTACTACTGGATGCACCGCGCCGACCACCGCATCCGCTGGTTCTGGCTCAACCATTCGGTGCACCACTCGCCCGAACAGTACGCGCTATCGTCTGCGTATCGGCTGGGCTGGACCGGCACGATCACCGCGGCCGCCGTGTTCTTCGCGCCGCTGGCGTGGCTGGGCTTCCCGGTCCTGGGGGTGCTGGCGGCGCTGGCCGCGAACCTGTCCTACCAGTTCTGGCTGCACACCGAGCTGATCGGCAAGCTGCCGCGTCCGATCGAGTTCCTGTTCAACACGCCGGCGCACCACCGCGTGCACCACGCCAGCAATCCCGAATACCTGGATTGCAACTACGGCGGCGTGCTGATCGTGTTCGACCGCCTCTTCGGTACTTTCCGCGCAGAGAAGCCGGGCGTGACGATCCGCTACGGACTGACCGAGTCGCTGCGCAGCTACAACCCGGTGAAGATCGCCTTCCACGCCTGGGCCGGGATGTTCCGCGACCTGCGCCGGGCGCGCGGCTGGCGCAAGCGGCTGTGGGTGATGTTCGGCCCGCCGGGTGACCGGCCCAGCCGGCGCCAGGCGCGAAGCCGCTTTGCATTCGTCCACGACATTTCGCGTTGACCGACTCCGGTTTCGGGTAGCAACGGGCGACCGGGTAGACACTGCCGTCTGGCGGGCGGATCTGACGGGCGCAATCTGTCCGTCATGGATTCCTGCCATGCTCGACGCCGTTGTTCACCGACGACAGTACCGACATGATGCGATGGAATCGCGGACGCTGGACCTCAACAACCCTGCCGGGACGACGCAAAGCGCTCCGTCAGCTGGCCGGGCTCGGCCTGCTGACGGTCGTGCCGACGCGCTTGCTCGCGATCGACACATCGATCCGCTTCAACAGCGATCCTTTCACGCTTGGAGTGGCCTCCGGCTTCCCCGGACGGGGCGAGGTCGTGCTCTGGACGCGACTCGCCCCCACGCCGCTCGCGCCGGACGGAGGCATGCCCGCGAGCGTCCTGCCGGTGGACTGGGAAATTGCACGCGACGAGCGGTTCCGTCAGGTCGTGCAGCACGGCACGTACTACGCCGAGCCCGAGTGGGCGCATTCCGTGCACGTCGAGTGCACGGGACTCGAACCCGCGACGGCGTACTGGTATCGATTCACCGCCGGTGGCGCGCGCAGCGCCGTTGGCCGCACGCGGACGGCTCCGGCGCTGGATGCGGACAACGCGCGCCTGCGGGTCGCGGTCGCCTCCTGCCAGCAGTACGAACACGGCTACTACGCCGCCTACCGCCACATGCTCGACGACGACCTCGACCTGGTCGTGCACGTGGGCGACTACATCTATGAGACCAGCTGGGGCACGGACCTCGTGCGCAGCCATGGCGCGCCCGAGTGCTACACGCTCGCCGACTATCGTGCACGGCATGCCCTGTACCGCGGCGACCCCGATCTGCGCGCGGCACACGCCGCGTACCCGTGGCTCGTGACCTGGGACGACCACGAGGTCGAGAACGACTACGCGAACGACGTCTCGGAACAGAACGACGAGCCCCGCTGGTTTCTCGCGCGTCGCGCGGCGGCGTTCAAGGCGTACTACGAGCACATGCCGTTGCCGCGCCGCGCGGTGCCGTTCGGCCCCGACCTCCGGCTGCACGGCGCCCAGGCCTTCGGCGGGCTCGCGAACCTGATCACGCTCGACGAGCGGCAGCATCGGTCGCCGCAGGCATGTCCGCGGCCCGGCCGTGCCGGGTCCAACCGCGTGATCGATTGCGCGGAACTGTTCAGCCCGGACCGCACCAAGCTGGGCGCGCGCCAGGAAGCGTGGCTCGCCGCCGAACTCGCCGCGAGCAAGGCACGCTGGAACATCCTCGCGCAGGGCACGGTCATGGCGCACATCGACGAGCAGCCGGGCTCGGGGGAACGCTACTGGACCGACGGCTGGAACGGCTATCCCGCCGCGCGGGACAGGCTGCTCGACGTGCTCGTGCAGACCAAGGTGCGCAATCCCGTCGTGCTGAGCGGCGACATCCACACGTTCCTGGTCGCGAACCTCAACCAGCAGGCCGCGCGGCTCGACACGCCGGTCGTCGCGAGCGAATTCACGACCACGTCGATTTCCTCGCAGTCGGTCGGGCAGAAGACGATCGACGAGCGGCTGCCGGAGAACCCGAACCTGTTGTTCGCGAGCGCGGAGCGCCGCGGCTACCTGCGCCTCGAGGTCGGGCGGGAGCGGCTGCACGCCGACTTGGTCGGGATCGACGACGTGACGCGCGCAGACTCGGGTCGCACGATCGTCAAGTCCTACGTCGTCGAGGACGGCAAGCCAGGGCCGGTGCGGGCCTGACGGTCGCTTCCGTGCTGCGCGGCCGGGATTCTGCGCGTCGCTGCAGATTGCTGTCATGGAGCTGGGCCACGCGTGTCATTCGCATGTCATGCAGCCGTGATTTAGTGACCCGGCACTGCGACGGCCGCCGGCGTGTAAGAGAACAGTAACGCTCAGCTGGAACAATGCCGTCTTCGGGCGGCAGACGCCCGGGTTCGCGCGTCGTTCGACGCCGCGGCGTGCATGGGGACATCCCACGGAGCGGCAGACGCGATGAATGCCACGAGCCAGGCCGTCGAGGCCTACGACGAAGTCTCGGTTCCCGAGAAGCTGGCGGAGCTTTCTGCTGCTGTCCGCCGGCGCCGCATCCCCATGGCCGCTGCGTTCGGTGCGGTGCTCATCGTCGCGCTGCTGCTCGCGGCGGTGCTGCCGGCGACCTATCGTTCGGTCGGAACGATCCTGATCGAACAACAGGAGATTCCCGAGGACTTCGTGCGCTCGGCGGTGCAGAGCTTCGCCGACCAGCGCGTCCAGATGATCAGCCAGCGCGTCATGACGACGACCAACCTGCTCGAGATCATCAAGAAGCACGAGCTGTACGGCACCGATCGCCAGACGCTGCCGCGCGAGCGGCTGATCGAGCGCATCCGCAAGGACATCGAGTTCGAGATGATCAGCGCGGACGTCGTCGACCCGCGCCGTGGGGGCGTGGTCAAGGCCACGATTGCCTTCGCGGTCTCGTTCCAGAGCAACTCGCCGGACCTCGCCGCGCGTGTCGCGAACGATCTGGTGTCGCTGTACCTGCGGGAGAATCTCGAGTCGCGGCGACAGCTCGCCGAAGGGTCGGCCCAGTTCCTGGCCAGCGAGTCCGAACGGCTGCGGCGGCGCACCGAGGAACTCGCCCAGAAGATCGCCGTGTTCAAGCGGGACAATTTCGACCGCCTGCCGGAGCTGGCCGATTCCACGTTGCAGCGGCTGGGCCGGCTCAACGAGGAACTCCGCGAAGTCGATGGACGGATCCGGGCCTTCGACCAGCAGATCGTGATCCTCGATTCGCAGCTCGTGCAGCTGAGCCCGAAATCCGAAATCGTGACGGACAGCGGCGAGCGTCTGCTCGCACCCACCGACCGCCTGAAGGCCCTGCGCGCAGAATATACGGCCGCGGTGGGCCGCTACTCGAGCCAGCATCCCGACGTGCGCAGGCTGGAACGCGAGATCGGCGAGCTCGAAAAGGAGATCGCGGCCGGGTCGTCGGCCGAGGCAGGCCGTGATCCGGTGCCGGACAACCCGGCGTACGTGCAGATCAACGCGCAGCGTGAGATCGCATCGAGCGAACGTGCTGATCTCGTCGCGCGCCGCGCAGAGCTGCAGCGGCTGATCGCGCACAACGAGCAGGCGCGATCGACGATGCCGGAGGTCGAGCGCAAGTACCAGGCGCTGATGATCGAGGCGCAGTCCGAGCAGACCAAGCACGCCGAGATCCGTCAAAAGCTGCTGGCGGCACAACTGTCGCAGAACCTCGAGTCCGAGCAGAAAGGCGAGCGCTTCACGCTCATCGACCCGCCGGTGCAGCCACAGGAGCCTATCAGTCCGAACCGGTGGCTGATCGCATTGGTCGGGCTGGTACTGGCGACGGGTGCGGCGATCAGCGTCTTGCTGCTGCGGGAGGCCTTCGATACGCGCATCCACGGCGGACACCAGGTGGCGACGCTGCTCGGCGAAGCACCACTGGCGGTGCTGCCCTGGACACCCGAGGAATCCGGGCGGCGAGTCCGGACGATCAGACCTCTCTGGTGGGTTGCAGGGGGAGTGCTCGCCGGGGCCGGCGTCCTGTTCCTGATCCACCTGCTGTGGCGGCCACTGGACATCCTGTGGGCACTGCTGCTGCGCCGGATCGGCGCGTAATTGCCGGGGGCAGGAATGGCGGATCTGGATCGAATCGAACGTGCGCTGGATCGGTCCAGGACCGAGCGCGAACTGCGCGCCCGGTCCTCCTTGCCGCCGGCTGCGGCGGCCGGTCAGACCGGGCAGGACGCCGCAGCCGGGTCTTCTGGAGAACCTCCGATGCGCACGCGGCCCGTGTCGGTACGGGCCGACGTCGTTCGCCGCGCCGGCATCCTGGACGCCGGACTGGCGGGGTCTCTGGGCCGCGAGCTGAGGGTCCTGCGGACGATGGTGATGCAGCGCCTGAAGCACAACGGCTGGAACACCGTGGCCGTCGTGAGCCCCGCGCCCAACGAGGGCAAGACATTCGTCGCGGCGAATCTGGCCATCGCCATTGCGGCCGAGCGGGACCAGACGGCGCTGCTGGTCGACGTGGATCTGCGGGCACCCTGCGTGCACAAGCGTTTCGGCCTGGAACCGGAGGTCGGCATCGAGGACTGCCTCGCCGGGGGGTCGCCGGTCGCCGCGGCAATGCTCGCGCCGGAGCAGTACCCGCGGCTCGTGCTGTTGCCGGCGCGCTCACCGGTGCAGCAGTCGTCCGAGTTGCTGGGCGGGCAGCGCGCCCGGGCGGTGTTCCGGGAATTGAAGGAGCGCTACCTGAACCGTTACGTCATCTACGACCTGCCGCCCATGCTCGCCAGCGACGATGCCCTGGTCTTCGCGCCGCAGGCGGACGCCGCACTGGTCGTGGTGGGCGAGAGCCGTACGCATCGGCAGGACCTGGTTCGGTGCCTGGAGATGCTTGGCGAGGTGCCGGTGCTCGGCACCGTGCTGAACGGTGCGCTCGCGCAACGGCAATGGAACTATCCACGGTAGCCGCGGACGGAACGGGCGCAGCAGGCGCAGCAAGAGATGTACGAGAATTTCTACGGACTGACTGCGAAGCCGTTCGCACTGACGCCGGACCCGGAGTTCCTCTATCTCGCGAGGCACCACCGCCGGGCACTCCTCCAGTTGGAGTTCGGTCTCGCCAATCAGGCGGTCTTCGTGATGATCACGGGTGAGGTCGGTTCCGGAAAGACGACTCTGATCCGATTCCTGCTCGGACGCATCGGTCAGGATCGTACGGTGGGCCTCGTCACCAATACCACGCGCGAGTCGGGCCGCCTGCTGCAGTGGATCTGCACGGCTTACAGGCTCGACATCGCCGGCAAGGACGACGCGACGCTGCACATCCAGTTCGTGGAATTCCTGTCGCGCGAGTACGCGTCGGGGCGCCAGGCCGTGCTCGTCGTCGACGAGGCCCAGAACCTGGGCGGTACGCGGCTGGAGGAGCTGCGAGTGCTTTCCAACCTGAACGTCGACCGCGACGTCATGCTGCAGATTATTCTGGTGGGCCAGCCGGAGCTGCGCAAGTTCTTGCGTTCCCCGCGCCTGCGGCAGTTCGCGCAGCGTATCGGCGCCGAATACCACATCGGCCGGCTCAGCGAGCCGGAGTCCATCGAGTACGTGCAGCACCGGCTCAGGGTTGCCGGTAGCGAGCGCGGGGATATTTTCGATACTGCGGCGGTCGTGCTCGCCCATGAATCGAGCCGCGGCATCCCGCGTCTGCTCAACCAGCTTTGCGACACGGCCCTGGTGTACGGATACGCCGACGAGCGCGCGCGCATCGACACGGCCCTGATGCGGGAAGTCATTCGCGACCGATGCGAAGGCGGCGTCTTTCCGGGCCTTCTGGTCGATTCTGCGACCGCGGAGTCGGGAGCCTGACGGCAGACATCGGCGAGTCGCCACGCGCCAGGAAGGCGTGCTTTCGCTTCTCCGGCCGGCGGCAACCCAAGCACCCAGGACTGCGCTTGCGAACGCGGCCGCGCGACACGCGGCCGACGCGGGCAGGTGGCGACAGCCGATGCGGCGACATCTGGTGCATGACGGGTGTCCGACAGGCGCTCGACGCGCGGCAAGCGCGTTGGTCAGGGGACGGGCATCGGTGCGCTGCGTTCAACAAAACGACGCAAGGCTGTAACGCAAGCGAGCAATAACGTACCCCTGAAGAAAAGCATCAGAACGCGCCGGATCGAGCATGGAGGACACGAAAAGTCTCCAGAGCGGTACCGGACGATCGGTGGCCGATCCAACGCCAAGGGAATCGCGCAATGGCAGGGAAGGATATGCACTTCGCAGGCGACGTGTCTGCCTTAGACGGTGCGTGCACCTCCGTACGCCGCGTCCGCGCGTCGTCGCTGCTCGGTGTGCACATCGGTCACGGCTCGATCGACAGGATCGTGGACCGTTCGCTGCAGGCGGTCGACGGTCTGGCGCGGCAGTGCGTATTTGCATGCGCGAACCCTCACTCCCTCGTCGAGGCGCAGAAGGACAAGGAGTTCATGCAGGCGCTCAACGACGCATCCGTCGTCGTTGCCGACGGGGTCGGCGTCAGCGTCGCGTCGACGCTGCTCGGCATCGACGTCGGGCCGCGCATCACGGGCTTCGGGTACTTCGACGGGCTGATGCGCGCGCTGGATACGCGACGGACCGGTCGAGTGTTCTTCTGCGGGTCGACCGACGCCGTGCTGCAGAAGATCGCGGTTCGATTCGCGGCCGCGTACCCGAACCTGACACTGTGCGGCACGTACTCGCCGCCCTTCCGCGCCCTGACCCCCGACGAGAATCGCGAGGTCATCGAGATGATCCGGACGGCGCGCCCCGACGTGCTCTGGGTCGGTATGACCGCGCCGAAGCAGGAGAAGTGGGTGCACGCCAATGCCGCTGCGCTGGGCGTGCCGGTCATCGGCTCCGTCGGAGCGGTGTTCGACTTCTTCGCCGGCACGCATCGTCGGGCGCCCGACTGGATCTGCGACCTCGGCCTGGAGTGGGTCTACCGGCTGGTCCGCGAGCCGCGGCGCATGTGGCGCCGCACGTTCATCTCGGCACCGCGGTTCTTCGGTCTGCTCCTCAGGCAGCGGTTGCGGACACGCTGATTCACGCGCCGTGACGGAGTGAACCCGTGCCGTGCGAGTGTTGTTCATCGACGGATCAATCAACGCTCTGCGGAATCTCGGCTGGGACGGCCGTTCGCTGGCCCAACTGATACGGGGACTGACAGCGCATGGCGTGGGGGTTGGTGTCTGTGGAGCGTTTCCGTCGGCCCGACTGGATGCCTGCGCGAGCGCAGGGGCGACGACGCTCAGCCGGCTGCCCGGCGGCGATGCGGTGCGCCGTTATGGCCGCCTGCGTTCCCGCCCTTGGCACGCTGCGAGAACAGCGTCACCGACCACGTGAGTTTCCTCGGCAACGTGGAGCGCTGGCCGATCTGCATGCCGCCGCGGACGTCGTGTATGCGTTGTCGCACGACGCCGAAGCGCTGGGCCGAGTGCCGATCGAGGCGGCGTTCGCTGGCCGGGAAAGCGCAGGGTGTAGTCGAGGTACCAGTGGTCGTCGTCCAGATCGGTATCCGCGAGTTCCGCGCCAAACGGATCGGAGTCCCAGCGCCAGGGGATCTCGCCCGTCCCCGCCTCGCGCAGCCGGCGCGGCGTGTCGAGATGATCAGTGTGCACCTCCATGAACTGCAGATCACCGCCGCCCTCGGTGCCCCACAGCCACGCCGCCACCGGGATCGATAGCCGAGCGTGCGATTGGCGTAGCCGAGCTTGAACGTGCGCACGGCGTCCTGCGAGGCGATGCCGCGCTTTTCCAAATACTGCATCGCCTCGGGGCTTTGCAGAAGCGTGTGTTGGTGGTAGTCGATCACGCGCGCAAGGAGCTGCGAATCCTCGGCCTCGCGCTCAAGCGCCATCGAGAGCTTTCGCACTGTGGAGCGCTTGGCCGGCGCTGCATCGGCGGGAGCCGCGACTGGCGCATAGTCGTTCTGCAAGAGTTCGACAGCGTGACGGAACGACACCCCTTCGGCTTTCATCACCCAGTCGATCACTGTGCCGCCGGCCTGGCACGCGCCTAAGCAGTGCCAAAGGTTCTTTGCTGGCGTGATGACGAGCGAAGGCGTCTTATCGTCGTGGAACGGACAGCGGCCGATCAGGTCCGCGCCGTGGCGCTTGAGGTCGATCCCGCGGGCCTCCGCCAGCCGCTCGATCGCCACCTCGCGCTTCAGCCGCTCGACCACCTCGTCCGGGATGCGCGCCATCAGCTTCTCTCCAAAACCTGTCAAGAGCTCCGTCGCATTTTTTTCGTTTGGGCAGTGGCCAGCTCGGAGGTTGCACGGATACTATAGGCATTGCCTATACCATACAAAAGGCTACCTCCATGCACCCCCAGGCCCACCTTAAAACCGCCCTTACACTGCCTCCCATCGCTTAGGGCCGATGGCAAAGACTCCCGACACCGAGACCCTCGGCAGCCGCATCGCACGGCTGCGGCGCGAGAAGGGCATGACACAGATCGAGCTGGCCGAGCGTTTGAAGGTGTCGCAGCCCGTCGTCTCGGATTACGAGAACGACGTCATTCGCTTGCCGGCCGATGTGGTCGTGCAGATCGCCGAGATTCTGGGCGCGAGCACCGATGAGCTGCTCGGCATGAAGGCGCGTGCCGCGCGCAGCGCCGCCGATACCAGCATCAAGAAGCGCCGCCTGTATCGGCGCATGCAAGAGATCGAGAAGCTTCCGCGACGCGATCAAGAGGCGCTGGCGCGCACCATCGAAGCGTTCATTCCAAGACTTAGTTGAGAGGACACGACCATGAGCGTCTATGACCAGACCCTGATCGAGAAGCTGAAGTCACTGCCGCCGCAGCGACGCGCAGAGGTCGAGGATTTCGTGGACTTCTTGAAGAGCCGCGAGGATGAGCAGCGCCTGACGCGCGCAGCCGCGCAAGCATCCGAGCCGGCTTTCAAGCACGTTTGGGACAACCCCGAGGATGCCGAGTACGACCGGCTGTAGCGGCACTTCCCGGATCAAAACAGCCCACCGCCGGATCTGATGTGATCCGCTGACCTTTCACTCAGCGAGCCCAAGCGATGCCTTACCAGTTCGGCGATATTGTCCTCGTGCCGTTTCCCTTCACCGATCAGTCCACCACCAAGCAGCGACCCGGCGTCATCGTTTCCAGCGCCGCTTATAACCGCATCCGCCGCGATGTGATCTTGATGGCCGTCACCAGCCAAGTGCGCGGCAGCGGCGCCTTCGGTGAGGTCGCGGTTGAGGATTGGCAGGCCGCTAAGTTGCTCAAGCCCTCCGCCATCAAGCCGGTGTTCGCCACCCTCGAACAGCCTCTCATCATCAAGTCCCTCGGCAAGCTCTCTCCGCGCGACTGCCACGCCCTCAAGGAAGCGATCGGCAAGATTCTCGGCTAAGCGGCTAAGCTGCCAACAGGTACCGTTTGTGGCCCATTAGCAGCCGCGAGCCTATCCTGCCTCGCTTCTAAAACGCGTCACTCACGCCCCGCTTGCCTGGCAGCCATTTGGCTGCCGCAAAAAACCGAACTGGCTGCCTGAGGTTCCCTCGGTTGTTCGTCTTCCAACGGGCGGGTTTCATGCTACCTGTTTTTCCGCATGCTGAGAGCTGAGCCAGTCACGCAAGAACTGGGCCGGCGACTTGTAGCCGAGGGTCGAGTGCATCCGCTTGCGGTTGTAGAACACCTCGATGTACTCGAAGCTGGCCGCCGTCATCTCGGTGCGCGTCACGAAACGTCTGCCATGCACGCGCTCGTTCTTGAAGCCGTTGAACCAGCTCTCGGTCGGGGCGTTGTCCCAACAATTCCCCTTGCGGCTCATCGAGCAGACCATGCCGTACTGGGCCAGCTTGGCCTGGAAGGCATGACTGGCGTATTGGCTGCCGCGGTCGGAGTGGTGCATCAGTCCCG
>CAVPQF010000122.1:0-29463 GCA_963707225.1 uncultured Gammaproteobacteria bacterium | reverse complement strand
GAGGGTTTCGACGTCAACAACATCTGCGTGATCGTGCCGCTGCGTGCAAGCCAGGCACCTATCCTTGTCGAGCAGCTGATAGGCCGCGGTCTGCGGCTCATGTGGCGCGACTCAGAGTTTGTCGACATCAAGCGCGAAAGCCGCGAGCGGATCAACCGCGGCGAAGAGCCCGGCTCCATGATTGACATCCTCTCGATCGTCGAGCACCCGGCATTTCAGAGCTACTACGACGAACTGATGGCCGAAGGCCTGGTCGGCGAGACCGGCGACGACGACGAGGGCAGCAGCACCGGCGACCTGGTCGCCGCCGGGTTGCGCGAGGATTACGAGAAGTACGACTTCGCGATCCCGTTCATCCTGCGCGAGACCGAGGAGAACGTCGAACATCTGCCGATCTACATCGGCACGCTGCCGATCTTCAGCGCGTTGAGTCGATCGAAACTGGCGGAAATGCTCGGCAAGGGCGATACCTTCACCTCACAGGACCTGCAGAGCAGCACGCTGTTCGGCGACTACCGGGTCGACGGCATGGCGATGAACGTCAGTGGCTACAACGAGCTGCTCTCCAGGTTGACCCGGCGCGTGAGCCAGGCGCTGAACCACCCGCTGCCGAAGGGCAACCGGATCTCGCCGCACCTGGATCGCCCCTACCTGCAGATGAATACCGCGGCGTTGGCTACGGCGCTGGACGACTACATCCGCGAGCGGCTGTTCGGCGAAGCGTTCGAGCCGTTCGAGGACGAAGGCTGGCGCTTGTTGCTGCTGCAGCCGGTGCTCGACCACATCGTGAAGATCTTCGGCCTGGCGCTGGTGCGCGCCGAGGAACACACCGCCAGCGGCGCCACCGAAGTACGCCATCGCCGGCTGTCGGAAGTGACGAAGCTGATGGTGCGCGAAAGCGCCTCGCTGGAAGTGTCCAAGTGCATCTACACCCGGCTGCCCTACCCCATCCGCAGCGGCGGGCTGGAACGTGCGTTCATCGAGTGGGCGCAAACCGATGCCGGCGTGGAGGCGTTCTGCAAGATCAGCGAGAACCGCCACGACTTCGTACGCCTGCGCTACGTGAAGGACGACGGCATGCCCGCGTTCTACATCCCCGACTTCCTGGTGCGCACGGCCGACGCCATCTACCTGGTCGAGACCAAGGCGCAGGAGCAGATCGGCCATCCGAACGTGCAGCGCAAGCTGAAGGCGGCCACCACCTGGTGCGAGCGGATCAACGCGCTGGAACCGGAGTGGCGTGGCGGACGGGCCTGGCATTACGCCTTGGTCGGCGAATCGCTGTTTTACGACTGGCGCGAGAAAGGCGCCCGACTGGGCGAATTGCTGGCGTTTTCGCGTGCTCGCGCGGCGCCGACGGCGCAGTCGCAGGGTGGCCTGGCACTCTGACGGTATGCTCCCTCCCCTGCTAGCAGGGGAGGGTTGGGGAGGGGTTTGCTTTTGATCTTCGCGCCGGCCAGAGCAACCCCCTCCCAGCCTCCCCCCGCAAGCAGGGGGAGGAGAAAAAAGCAACAGCCGTGCTCCATCCTTCCATCTGCCCGCGTGACTTCCACGGGGTGACATGACGTGGGCAACTCTGCAACTATCAGCCTCTTTTGGCGCATCAGCCGCCTGCACAGGAGCTTCCATGTCCCAAGCCAGCCAGATCCGCCGCGACGTCGGCCCGTTCGCCCTGATGCTTACCGGCCTGGGCTCCATCATCGGTTCCGGCTGGCTGTTCGGCGCCTGGCGCGCCGCGCAGATCGCCGGCCCGGGGGCGATCTGGGCCTGGGTGATCGGTGCGGCGATCATCATGACGGTGGCGCTGACCTACGCGGAACTCGGCGCGATGTTCCCCGAGTCCGGCGGCATGGTGCGCTACGGCCATTACTCGCACGGTTCGCTGGTCGGCTTCATCGCGGCCTGGGCGAACTGGATCGCGATCGTCTCGGTGATCTCGGTGGAAGCGGAAGCCTCGACGCAGTACATGTCGTCGTGGAAATGGCAGTGGGCGAAGGACCTGTTCCACCAGGTGCCCGGCAGCCACGGCGAGCTGAGCACGCTGGGCCTGGTGATCGCCGGCGCGCTGGTGGTGATGTATTTCCTGTTCAATTTCTGGAGCGTCAAGCTGTTCGCGCGCTCCAATACCGCGATCACCCTGTTCAAGCTGGTGATCCCCGCGCTCACCGCGGTGCTGCTGATCGCCAGCGGTTTCCATGCCGAGAATTTCAGCGTCGGCATCCACGGCGAACTGCACAAGACGGATTTCCCCTCGATCCTCACCGCCGTCGCGATTGCCGGCATCGTCTTCAGCTTCAATGGCTTCCAGAGCCCGGTGAACCTGGCCGGCGAAGCGCGCAACCCGGGCAAGAGCATTCCGTTCGCGATCGTCTGCTCGATCCTGCTGGCCACGGTGGTGTACGTGTTGCTGCAGGTCGCCTTCATCGGGGCGGTGCCGCGCGAGATGCTGGCCAACGTCGGCTGGCACGGCATCAACTTCAGCTCGCCGTTCGCCGACCTGGCGATCATCCTCGGCATGCAGTGGCTGGCCACGCTGCTGTTCATCGATGCGGTGATCAGCCCCAGCGGCACCGGCATGACCTACACCGCCACCACCGCGCGCATGCTTTACGGCATGGAGCGCAACGGCACGCTGCCGAAGATCCTCGGCCGCGTGCACCCCAAGTGGGGCGTGCCGCGTCCGGCGATGTGGGTGAACCTGGCGGTGTCGTTCCTGTTCCTGTTCTTTTTCCGCGGCTGGGGTTCGCTGGCGGCGGTGATTTCGGTCGCCACGATCATTTCCTACCTCACCGGCCCGGTCAGCGTGATGACCTTGCGCCGCACCGCGCCGGGGCTGCATCGGCCGCTGCGGCTGGGCGGCCTGCCCGTGCTGGCCGGCATCGCCTTCATCATGTCCACCGAACTGCTGTACTGGGCCAAGTGGCCGCTGACCGGCGAAATCATCCTGCTGATGGTGGTCGCATTGCCGGTGTATTTTTATTTTCAGACAATGGCCGATGACTTCTTCAAGCCATTGGAAAGAATGATTCTGCTGGTGAGCAGCATCGCACCTGCTGTCTTGCTGAGCATGCTTGCAGGTGCTTTCTATCTCTATTCATCCGATTCACCCATTGCCACTCCCCTGCTCCTCGCCGGGCTGGCTTATTCATGGGTAATGTTCGCTGTTGTGATACCGGTCTTTCGCATGCGCAGCGATGCCTCGGCGATGGATAGTTTCAAGCACCACCTTCGTGGCGCATGGTGGCTGGTGTGTTACTTGCCGGTACTTGCCTTCGTCTCCTGGGCCGGCAGCACCACCTTCGGCGGCAAGGGCTACCTATCCTACGGCATGGATCTGGCCGTGGTCGCCGTGATCGGCCTGCTGTTCTACCTGTGGGGCGTGAAGTCCGGCTGGCGCACGCCATCGGTGGAAGCGGCGGAGATGGAGGCGCGGGTCGACCCGAATGCGCCGCTGGTGCCGCCGGACGAGGAAACCGCGGAGCGCATCACCGGGCACTGAGCCCGGCCATCCGTCCGACCCGAACGCGCGGCTACGAGCCGCGCGTTCTTGTTTTCAGCGAACCGCCGCCCGCTCGCGGCCGCCCAGCGACAGCAGCGCCAGCACGATCGCCAGCACTCCGTAGGCCCCGGCGAACTGCCACACGATGCTGCGCGAGGCCGCATCGAGCAGCCACGGCAGGTAGATGCCGCCGGACAGCTCCACCGAGTGGATCACGCCGAACAGGCTGAGCGCCCCGCCCAGCAACAGGATCAATGCCGCGCGCAGCGGACGCCGGTCGATCAGCGCCACCACGAAGCTGGCCCAGACCATCGAGGTGATGATGAAGCCGTTGCCCAGCACGGTGATCACCGCCAGCTCGGAAATGCCGTGCGTGCCGTCGTTGAACAGCTGCGCGAAGTGTTCGGGCGAGACGTAGGCCGGGTCGCTCAGCTTGATCGTGAGCATCCGCGCGATCGCCGGAAAGAAGCTGAACACCACCGCGGCCGCGTAGCGCATCGGCGTCGCCTCGAACGCCTGCACGGTGATGCCGATCGCCACGAACACCAGGATCGGCGCCAGCACCGGCAGCGGCACCAGCTCGACCAGGTTGGACAGATAACCGAACACGCCGCCCAGCCCGATCACGATGCCGGTGAGCAGGGTGTAGCCGCTGCGCGCGCCCATCGCCTTGTACGACGGCTGGCCGATGTACGGCGTGGTCTGCGCCACGCCGCCGCAGAAGCCGGCCGCCAGCGTCGCCAGCGCCTCGACCAGCAGGATGTCGCGGGTGGAATAGTCGTCGCCGGCGGCGCGCGCACTTTCGGTCACGTTGATACCGCCGACCACCATCAGCAGGCCGAACGGCAGGATCAGCGGCAGGTACGGCACGATATGCGCAAGCCCCTGCACCCACTGCAGGGTCGGCCACGGCAGCGCGAAGCGCCACTGCCACGCCGCCGGCGCGTGATAACCCGCGCCCAGCCAGCCGAGCGGGCCGAGCCCGTAGTACAGCAGCGCGCCGACTGCGAACGCCACCAGCACGCCAGGCAGTCCGAACGGCATGCGCGCGTGCGCCACCAGCGCATACAGCACTACACCAAGGCCGGCAAAACCCACCAGCGGCAGCTTGAGGATCTCCACCAGCGGCAGGAAACCCATCAGCACCAGCGCGATGCCGGCGATCGAACCGAGCAGGCCCGCGCGCGGCACGTGCCGCTGCACCATCGCGCCGAAGAACGACAGCACGAACTTCAGCACGCCCATCACCACCAGCGAGGCCATGCCGAGCTGCCAGGTGGCGATCGCCGCGGCGTGTTCGTCCATGCCGCCCTGCCTGAAGCCGAGGAAGGCCGGGCCGAGCACCAGCAGCGCCATGCCGATGCTGGTCGGCGCATCCAGCCCCAGCGGCATCGCGGTGACGTTGTGGCTGCCGCTGCGCCGGGCCAGCCGGCGCGCCATCACGGTATACGCGAGGTTGCCCAGCAGCACGCCCAGCGCGGTGCCCGGGAACATGCGCAGGAACACGATGTCCGCGGGAAAGCCGAACAGGCCGATCAGCGCCGCGGCGAGGAAGCCCATGATGGACAGGTTGTCCACCGCCAGGCCGAGGAAGCCGTTGAGGTCGCCTGGGGCGAACCAGCGATTGCGCGAAGTGGTCACGTGGAGAGCCTGTGGATGAGGGGGCGATTCAGAACGATACGTCCGCCGGCTGCGTCACGCGCAGCACCGACTGGTCGCCGGTGCGCTGCTTCCACGCCGCGCGGATCGCCTCGACCTTGGCGCGGTTGGCCGGCGTGTCGGGGTAATCGATCAGCAGCACCTTGGAGCGCAGCCGCTCGGGGCTCGCCTGCTGCTTGCCCTGCCACTGGCCGTAGACGTCGACCACGCTGAGCCCGTCGGGGAAGCGCGTGCTGACCTCGCGGTCGAGGAACTCCCGCCACGCCTGCTCGCTGATGCCCTGCTGCGGCTGGTCGGCCAGGCCCAGGCCGAAGTACAGCCGGGTATCGACCCAGCCCTTCGCCTGCGCCGGATGAATCGCGCCGCCGTGCCGCACCGCATCGGCGACGGCCGGTTGCGATGCGCAGCCAGCCAGCAGCGCCGACAACCCCAGCGCCATAAGAAAACGAAATTTCATTAGCATATTCCCGATGATCATTTGGACGTCTATACGTATAGACGGGTTTGCCGATAGAGTATTGGCAGCTACGGCGCCGCGAGGCAACTCTTATTTCTCGCCCGCGATGCCGCTACCTCGGGGACTCATCGCCACATGCATCACGACCATCGCCACGAAAAGCCGCCCATGCCCCGATGCATGACGCCGCTGCGCTGCTGTCGCTGACGTCCTGCGCGACGCCCTGCGTCGACCCGTCCCCCGCCGTCGCTTCCCCGCCGATGGCCCCGCACCATCCAAGGAAACCGCTGATGTCCTCCGTTCCCGTTCTCCCGCGGCAACACCGTTTGTACACCGCCGTGCTGCTGGCCGGCCTCGCCGCCCTGCCGGTCCACGCTCAACAGGTCGAGGCTCAACAGGTCGAGGCTCAACCGGCCGATGCCGCACAGGCCCGCACGCTGGATCAGGTGGTGGTCACCGGCGTGCGCGCCAGCAGCCGCACCGCGCTGGAATCGCCGGTGCCGATCGACGTGCTCACGCCCGACGACCTGCGCGGCGCCGGCGCCTTGAACGGCGAGCTGGGCCAGGCGCTGGCCACCTTGCTGCCCTCGTTCAACTTTCCGCGCCAGTCCAACTCCGGCGGCTCCGACCACGTGCGCGCCGCGCAGCTGCGTGGGCTCTCGCCCGACCAGGTACTGGTGCTTGTCAACGGCAAGCGCTTCCACACTTCGGCGCTGGTCAACACCGATACCAAGATCGGCCGCGGCACCACGCCGGTGGATTTCAACGCGATCCCGATCAGCGCGATCCAGCGCATCGAAGTGCTGCGTGACGGCGCCGGTGCGCAATATGGCTCGGACGCGATCGCCGGCGTGGTCAACATCATCCTCAAGGATTCGCCCGAAGGCGGCGAGCTGGAAACCAGCTACGGCGTCAACCACACGTACTTCACCCCCAGCCAGCGCACCATCACCGACGGCCAGAGCAGCTATGGCGCCGCCAATTTCGGCACCCGGCTGGGCGGCAGCGGCTTCCTGCGCGCGGGCGTGGAAGTGACCCACCACGATGCCACCAACCGCGCCGGCCTGGACACCGTGCCGGACTGGCTGGCCGATCCCACGCCGGCCAACCTCGCCCTGCGCGGCCAGCGCAACTATGCTGCCGGCGATCCGCAGAGCGAGAGCTACAACGGCTGGCTCAACAGCGAGGTCCCGCTGGGCGACACGGCGAAGCTGTACTGGTTCGGCACCTATACGCAGCGCCATACCATCGGCGACAACTATTTCCGCTACCCGGACAGCAGCGCGAACGTCGCCTCGGTCTACCCCGAAGGCTATCGGCCGGAATCGCTCGGCCACAATCGCGACGTGCAGACCACCGCCGGCATCCGAGGCACCGCTGGCGAATGGAACTACGACGCCAGCCTCGACTGGGGCAGCAACGCGTTCGACTACGACCTGCGCCATTCGCTCAATGTCTCGCTGGGCGCGGACAGCCCCACCGCGTTCCACATCGGCAGCTACCGCTTCGACCAGGGTAGCGCCAACCTCGACGGCAGCCGCGAATTCGCCGTGGGCGAACGTTCGCTCACGCTCGCCGTGGGCGGCGAATTCCGCCGCGAGAGCTTCGCCACCCATCCCGGCGACCCGACCTCGTACGCGGTCGGCCCGATGCTCGGCACGCCCGCTGGCGCACAGGCCGGCGGTGGACTGCAGCCGCAGGATGCGGCCAACCTCCCGCGCCACGTCAAGGCGGTGTACGCGGAAGTTTCCAGCGACCTGACCGACCATGTCTTCGTCGACGCGGCCACCCGCTACGAGCACTACAGCGACTTCGGCGGCAACTGGAGCGGCAAGCTCAGCGCGCGCTGGGAATTCGCCCCCGGCTTCGCCCTGCGCGGCGCCGCCTCGAACAACTTCCGCGCGCCGTCGCTGAGCCAGATCGGCTTCGAATCCACCAGCACCGGCTACGGCGCCGACGGCAAGCTGGTCACCGGGCGCATCCTGTCGGTGAACAACCCGATCGCGCGCGGCCTGGGCGCCGTACCGCTGACGCCGGAGAAATCGCGCAACTTCAGCCTGGGCCTCACCGCGCAGCTCGACGGCGGTTTCGACGCCAGCCTGGACGTCTACCAGATCAGTATCGACAACCGCGTCACCCTGTCGCAAACCATCCGCAGCGACGGCCTGGAGGATTACATCCTGCAGACGTTCGGCGTGCCGGGCGTGCAAAGCGTGGCGTTCTTCACCAACGCGGTGGACACGCGCACCCGCGGCGCCGAACTGGTGGGCAACTACCGCACGCCGCTGGCCGGCGGTCAGCTGCTGCTGACCGCGGCGGTGAGCCACAACAGCACCGACATCCGCAAGGTGCGCGACACGCCGGCGCAGCTCACCGCGATCGGCGCCGGCAACGTGCTGTTCGGCGACGAGGAGCGCAATACGCTGACCGACGCCGCGCCACGCCAGCGCGGTTCGTTCAGCGCCCGCTGGGACAGCCCGCGCTGGGGACTGCTGGGCCGGGTGATCCGCCAGGGCGCCACCACCCGCGTGTTCGATTTCGGCGACGGCTACGAGCCGAAACAGACCTACGCGGCACGCTGGCAGCTCGACGCCGAGGTGGCGTTCCATGCCACGCCACGGTTCACCCTCGCGCTGGGCGGCTATAACCTCACCAACCAGTACCCGACCCGCTCCAACAGCGACATCAACTACGCGGAGAATTTTCCGTACGACGTGATCTCGCCGATCGGCAGCAACGGCGCTTACTGGTACGGCCGGGTGCGCTACGAGTTCTGAGGACGCTTGATTTGACGGGCGATGATTCCATCGCCACCAGCAAGACGCGCGGCCCGGTGCCGCGCGTTTTCTTTGGCCGGCCTCTACCGTGAAGCGGCGTCGGCGGAAGCATGTCGAAAACAGCCGCCTTTGTTCGTCGCCCTTGCAAGCGCCACACTCTGACCGGCGCCCCACCCAACCCAAGGAATACCGGCATGGCCGGTCTGGCTGCCCTGTTGTCGCTCGCCGCGGGCGCCACCCACGCCGCCACGGTCGGCTACAAGATCGACCCGGACCACACCTACCCCAGCTTCGAGGCCGACCATCTCGGCGGGCTGTCGGTATGGCGCGGCAAGTTCAACCACAGCAGCGGCACGGTGACCCTGGACAAGGCCGACGGCAGCGGCACGGTGAACGTCGGCGTGGACATGAAGAGCGCCGACTTCGGCCAGGACCAGCTCAACGAGGGAGCCCAGGGCAAGGAGCTGTTCGAGTCGGACAAGTACCCGACCGCGACCTACCAGGGCAAGCTCGCCCACTTCGTCAACGGCGCGCCGACCGCGGTGGTGGGCCAGCTGACCCTGCACGGCGTGACCCGTCCGCTGACGCTGAAGATCAACAGCTTCAAATGCATGCCGCACCCGATGCTGAAACGCGAAGTGTGCGGCGCCGACGCGCTGGCCACGTTCCAGCGCGACGCGTTCGGCATGGACGCCGGCAAGCCCTACGGCTTCAGCATGGCGGTGACGCTGCGCATCCAGGTCGAGGCGATCGCCGAGGCAGGGATCGCACAACGTTGATATCCACTAATACACTTTATATAAGGTTTTAATGACCCATCATGGCCGATAAACCCATTGTATTAGCTTTACGGACCGGCCAGAGGTAGACTGCACCCATTTCATTGGGTAGCAGGAATCCGCGTGAACCCTCTCACCGTGCAGCTTCACCTGGACGGCCAATGGCACGACGCCATGGAACTGCTCTTCCTGCGCCCGGCCGACGGCCACGCCAGCCCCTGCACGCTGGGCTACCTGGATGCCTACGTCGTGGCGCACATGGAGCGGCTCGGCGCGACCACCGCGGCAGCCGTCAGCGCGACGCTGCCGCTGGACTGGACCATCCGCACCGAGCCGCAATGGCCGGCGTTCCTGTTCGACATCGAGCCGAGCGGCGCGGCGCGGCGCTTCCTGCTGCAGCGCCTGGCCCTGCCGGTGCGGGCCGACGACGCCTGGACCGACGCCGCCGCCACCGACCTGCAGCTGCTGGCGCAATGCGCGCCGGCGCCGGTCGGGCACCTGCGCATCAAGTCCGCGTTCGAGGCGCTGGCCGGACCATCAGTCGGCTTCCCGAGGCCCGAAGTGGTGGCCCGCGACGCGCGCTTCCTGGAGTACGCCTACGAACAGGGCGCGGCGATCGGCGGCGCCACCGGCGCCGGCGGCGAGGCGCCCAAGCTGCTGCTCAGCGAGGACGCCGACGGCCTGCTGCACCCGGACGCAACGCTGGACGATGCCCGGGCGCGCCGGCACTGGTTCGTGAAGTTCCCGCGCGGCAACGGCGGGCCGATCGACCAGGCGATCCTGCGCGCGGAACACTGCTATTACCGCGCCCTGGCGCAGCTCGACATCGCCGCGGTCGGCGGCGACGCGATGCAGTTGGAGGAAGCGGCCCGACCCAGCCTGTGGCTGCCGCGCTTCGATCGCGCCATCGTCGCCGGCGCCGTGCGGCGCATTGCGGTGGAATCGGTCTACTCATTGGCCGGCGTGACCCGCTCCGGCAGCTACATGACCCATCCACAGGCAGCCGCCACGTTGGCTGCAGCCTGGACCGCCGCCGGCCAGGCCGGCGACGTGCCGGCGCTGCTGCGCGACTACCTGCGCCGCGACCTGCTCAACCTGGTGCTTGGCAACAGCGACAACCACGGCCGCAACACCGCGGTGCTGCGCCACGCCGACCGGCTGGAGCTTGCGCCGATCTACGACCTGGCGCCGATGGTGATGGACGAGGAAGGCATCTCGCGCACCACCAAGTGGCCCGCGCCGGTGGAGGTCGCCGGCGAGGTGGACTGGAGAGCCGCCTGCGCAACGCTGCAGCCCTGGGGCGACCCGCAGCGGCTGTTCGACGAACTGCGTGCGGACGCCGCGACGCTGTGCGCACTGCCGGACCTGTTGCGCGACTTCGGCCTGCCCGGGGCTGTGTTCGATCACCCGCGCATCGCGCTGGGCGGACTCGCCGGGCGCCTGCGCCGCTGGGGGCTGCTGGCATGAGCGCCTCTCTCGCCGATCGCCAGGCATTGCTGGCCCAATTGCAGGCGGAACTGCTGGACGGCCGCACCAGCATCGGCACGGCCGTGCGCCGGCTGCGCACCGAACTGACCGGCCTGCGTCAGGAGCAGTTCGCCCGCATGTGCCGGATCTCGCTCAACACCTTGCAGCAGCTCGAGCACGACCAGGGCAATCCGACCGTGCGCACGCTCAACGCAGTGTTCGCGCCGTTCGGCATGCGCGTGGGCATCGTGCCGCGCACGCCGCCGGCCGGCACCGACGCGAAATCCTGAAGCTCAGGCCAGCGCCAGCACGTCGCCCAGCAGCGCCTGCGCGGTCACCTCCGGTCCCGCGCCCGGCCCCTGGATCACCAGCGGCTGGGCGTGGTAGCGGGTGGTGGTGAGTGCGAACTGGTTGTCGGTGCCGTACAGCCGCGCGGCGGGATGGGTGAGCGGAACTTCGACCAGCCCGACGCGGGCATGCCCGCGCTGGTTGAGCCGGGCCAGGAAACGCAGCACGCAGCCACGCGAGCTGGCCTGTGCATGGCGTGCGGCCAGTGGCGCGTCGAGTTCCTCCAGCCGCGCCAGGAACGCCTCGGTGCCCAGCCCACGCAGCGCCTCGGGCACCAGGCCGTCCACCTGCACCTCGTCGGTGCCCAGTGCGAAACCGGCATTGCGGGCGATGATCAGCAGCTTGCGCGCCACGTCCTCGCCGGACAGGTCCGAGCGCGGATCGGGTTCGGTATAGCCGAACTGGCGCGCCTCGCGCAGCAACTCGGAGAACGGGCGGCTGCCGTCGTACTGGTTGAACAGCCACGACAGCGAACCGGAGAACACGCCTTCGAGCGTGAGCAGGCTGTCGCCGCAGGTGCGCAGCCGGCGCAAGGTGGACAGCACCGGCAAGCCCGCACCGACGGTGGCCGAATCGCCGTAGCGGCCACCGCCGGCCAGCGCGGCCTGCAACGCGCGCCAGCCGGACAGCTCGCCGCCGGCCAGCGCCTTGTTCGCGGTGACCACGTGATAGCCGCGCGCCAGCCACTCGGCGTGGCGCGACGCCAGGGTCACGCTGGCGGTGGCGTCGATGATCACCTTCGCCGCCGCGGCGCTGTCGTCCAGCGCCGCGAGCAGGCTGGCGTTGTCGCGCGGGGCACCGTGCCGGTTCAGCTGCTCGCGCAGGTTGCGCCGGGCCAGGCTGACCGGATCGGTCTGCTGGCGGCGCGAGTTCGCCGCGCCGACCAATCGCAGCGAACCCGCGGCGGAGGTGTTGAGCAGCTTCAGCAACGCGCCGCCGACCACGCCGGTGCCGAGCAGCACGATCGCGATGGTGGGGGATGCCTCGCTCCTGGCGCTCGCCGCGTGCTCGGCCAGCACCGCGTTCATGCGAGCACCCGGCGTTTGGACGTCCCTGCGGCCGCGGCACGGACCAGGGCGGCGTCGAGGTCGCGCAGCAGGTCGTCGCCGTCCTCGATGCCAATCGACAGGCGCAGCAGGCTGTCGGCGATGCCGGCGGTGCGGCGCGCCTCCGGCGCCATCGAGGCATGGGTCATGCTGGCCGGGTGCGCGATCAGGCTTTCCACCCCGCCCAGCGACTCGGCCAGCGAGAAGTAGTCGAGGCCGTCGACGAACGCCTCGATCTGCGCCACGTCGCCGTCCAGCTCGAAGCCCAGCATCGCGCCGAAACCCTGCTGCTGGCGCGCCGCCAGCGCATGCCCGGGATGGCTGGCCAGGCCGGGGTAATACACCTTGCGCACGGCCGCGTGCGCGTCCAGCCGTTCGGCGATGCGTGCGGCGTTCTCCTGGTGCTGGCGCAGCCGCACGCCGAGCGTGCGCAGGCCGCGCAGGGTGAGGTAGCTGTCGAACGGCGCGCCGGTAAGGCCGTTGCAGTTGGCCCACCACTTCAGCTGCTCGGCCACCGCCGCGTCGCGCGCCACCGCCGCGCCGCCGACCACGTCGCTGTGCCCGTTGATGTACTTGGTGGTGGAGTGCACCACCACGTCGGCGCCGAGCAGCAACGGCTGCTGCAGCGCCGGCGACAGGAAGGTGTTGTCGACCACCAGCAAGGCGCCGACCGCGTGCGCGGCCTGCGCCACGTGGCGGATGTCGGTGATCCGCAGCAGCGGGTTCGACGGCGTCTCCACCCATACCAGGGCCGGCTTGCGCGCCAGGCCGGCGGCCAGCGCCACGCTGTCGGTGAGGTCGGCGAACTCGACCTGGAAGCGGCCCTTCTTCGCCCACGCGTCGAGCAGCCGCCAGGTGCCGCCGTAGCAGTCGTGCGCCGCCAGCACGGTGGCGCCGGCCGGCACCAGTTCCAGCGCCAGCGCCACCGCCGACATGCCGCTGGAAGTCACCACTGCGCCTGCGCCCTGCTCCAGTTCCGCCAGCGCATCGCCGAGCAGGTCGCGGGTCGGGTTGCCGCTGCGCGAGTAGTCGTACGCGCGCTTGCGGCCGAAGCCCGCGAAGCTGTAGTTGGTCGACAGGTGCAGCGCGGGCACCACGGCGCCGTGCTGGGTGTCGCTCTCGATCCCGGCGCGCACGGCGCGGGTACAGGGGGCGGGCTCGGTCATCGGGATATCTCCGGTTCTTGTCGTGCGGGGACGGGGAATCAGGCCAGCGCTTCGCGCAGCAGCGGCGCGAGCTGTTCGGGTTCTTTCAGGAAAGCGTCATGGCCGTACGGCGACTCGACCACTTCCAGCGTGGCCGGACCATGCAGGCGGCGCTGCAGCTCGCACAGGTCGGCCAGCGGCACCAGCCGGTCGGAGGGGAAGCCGATCAGGGTGGCCGGGGTGGGAATGCGCTCGGGCTGGACGTCGTGCAGGTCGATCGACTCGGACAGCGCAAGGAAACGGTCGGCGTCGAAGCGTTCGACGAAGCGGCGGCCCTGGTGCGCCAGGTAGTCCTCGACCGGGAAATGGAAGCGCTCCTCGCGCCATTCCGGGCCGCCGGCGAAACGCCGGCCGAACTCGGCGCTGCCGCGGTAGGTGGTGATCGCCAGCTGGCGCGCCAGTGCCAACGCCTCGTCGGCCTGGCCGCTGGCCTGGCCCAGCCGCACGATGCCGCGCTGCACGCTGCGCTGCGCGGTGCTGAGCGGGTGCGGCCGGTGCGCGCCGGCCAGCAGCAGCAGGCGCTCGACGCTGCGCGGATGCCGCGCGGCGAACGCCAGCGCCACCATTGCGCCATAGGACGAACCGATGAAGGCGCGTGCCTGCGCGATGCCCAGTTCGCCCAGCAACGCGGCCAGCGCGTCGGCCTGGTCCTCGCTGGAGACCGAGCCGGCGCCAAGCTGGTCCGGGGTCAGCCAGTCGATCGCCAGCACGCGCCAGCGCCCGAGGTCGACCGCCGCGCCGCTGCCGACCAGCGCCTGCCACCAGCCCGGCGCGGCATCGCCGTCCAGCGCGGTGACGTCGCGGTCGGCCGAAATGCCGCCCTGCACGATTACGGTGGGCGCACCCGCCGCACCGCACCACAGGTAGCTCACCTCGACCTCGCGCGGGCCGCTGCCGTACTTCGGGCTGAGCCGCAGCCGGCGCGTGCCGCGTTGGGCGGTCAGCCGCACGCGCGGCTCGGGCAGAACGGGAAAGGCGGCCTGGCTGGCTTCGGTACAGCGGGCTTCGGTACAGCGGGCTTCGGGCAGGAACGTCATGGAACTCTCTCCGGTCGGCATCGCCCTGCGAAGCACCGGAGAGGTCGCCAACCGCGGATTCGGCGGCAGACCGCCGCAAGCCGGGTGACGCCCATCTTCCGGTGGATGCCGAAGCACCTCCGCAGGAGTTGGCACCGTGGCGGAAACGCTCCGCAGGTTGCCCCGGCTTCAAAGGGCCTGTCCCTCAGCCGGTCTCGATGAGTGGGACGGATAGTGAATGCTCCATGGCATCCTGTCAATAGACGTCTAAACGTCTAGGCGTATATATGTTTATTCGATCACGCCATTTGCCATCGTGGCGTAGCGGAAACATGCTCGTTTCACCGCAACATCACCGGAGTTCCGCATGAGCCTGCAACTGGGCGACACCGCCCCCGACTTCACCCTCGATTCCACCGAAGGCCCGATCCGCTTCCACGATTACGCCGGCGGGCAGTGGGTGGTGTTCTTCTCGCACCCGAAGGACTTCACCCCGGTATGCACCACCGAGCTCGGCGCGTTCGCCAGCCGCAAGGCCGAGTTCGACGCGCGCAACACGCGGCTGCTCGGCCTGTCGGTGGATTCGGTGGTCGACCACCGGGGCTGGGCGAAGGACGTCGCGGACGTCGGCGGCACCGCGCTGAACTACCCGCTGCTGGCCGACCCCGAGCTGGAAGTGGCGAAGCTGTACGGCATGTTCCATCCCAAGGCCGACCCCAAGGTCACCGTGCGCTCGGTCTTCGTCATCGACCCGAACCGCAAGGTGCGGCTGATCCTCACCTACCCGCCCAGCGCCGGCCGCAACGTCGACGAGGTGCTGCGCGTGCTCGACTCGCTGCAGCTCACCGACGGCCGCAAGCTGACCACCCCGGTGGACTGGCAGCCCGGCGACGACGTGATCATCGCGCCCTCGGTCTCCGACGACGATGCGAAGAAGCTCTACCCCGGCGGCTGGAGGACGCTGAAGTCGTACCTGCGGCTGGTGCCGGCGCCACTGGCTTGAGCACCCTGCTCCCTCCCCTGCTCGCAGGGGAGGATTGGGGAGGGGCGCTCTTGATCTTCAACCCAAGTCAAAAGCCACCCCCTCCCAACCTCTCCCTGCGAGCAGGGGGAGGAGCAAGATCACTCGCTCCCTCAAGCCGTCGCCCACGATGCCCATCCAGCCCGACCTCTCCGCCGCCATCGGCCACACCCCGCTGCTGCGCCTGCGCCACGCCTCCGCGCTGACCGGCTGCGAGATCCTGGGCAAGGCCGAGTTCCTCAATCCCGGCGGCTCGATCAAGGACCGCACCGCGCTGGGCCTGCTGCTGGACGCCGAGCGGCGCGGGCTGATCCGCCCCGGCGGCAGCATCGTCGAGGGCACCGCCGGCAACACCGGCATCGGGCTGGCCCTGCTCGGTGCCAGCCGCGGCTATCGCACGGTGATCTTCATGCCGGAGACGCAGAGCCGCGAGAAGATCGACGCGCTGCGCATCGCCGGCGCCGAGGTGCGGCTGGTACCCGCCGTGCCGTACAAGGACCCGAACCACTACGCGCACCAGGCCCGCGCCCACGCCGAGGCGGCGAATGCGGCCGACCCGGGCAGCGCGTGGTTCGCCAACCAGTTCGACAACACCGCCAACCGCGACTGGCACGAAGCCACCACCGGCGTGGAGATCTGGGACGATGCCGGCGGCCGCGTCGACGGCTTCGTCTGTGCGGCCGGCACCGGCGGCACCCTGGCCGGCGTGGGCCGCGCGCTGAAGGCGCGCCACCCGGGCGTGCGCATCGCGCTGGCCGACCCGGACGGCTCGGCGCTGGCCAGCTACGTCAACACCGGCGAACTGGCCGCCAGCGGCAACTCGATCAGCGAAGGCATCGGTTCCAGCCGGGTCACCGCGAATTTCGACGGCGCGCCGATCGACCTGGCCTGGTCGATTGCCGACGACGAGTCGGTGCCGCTGCTGCATCGCCTGCTGGCCGAGGAAGGCTGGTGCACCGGAGGCTCCAGCGGCGTCAACCTGGCCGGCGCGATCCGCCTGGCGCGCGAACTCGGCCCCGGCCACACCATCGTCACCATGCTCGCCGACGCCGGCACGCGCTACCAGGCGAAGCTGTTCAACCCGGCCTTCCTGCGCGGGAAAGGCATCCCCGTGCCGGACTGGCTGGCGCGGGCGTTTCCGTAGGGCGGGCACCGTCCGCCGGCTTTCCGATATCCGCGGCGAAAGCGGCGGGTGGTGCCCGCCCTACCAGCCATCGCTGCTTCATGCCGGTCCTGCTAACGTGACCGGATGACTCCCCACCCCGACACGTCCGCGCTGCGCGACCGGCTGCAGCGCGACGGCTTTGCCTTCGTCACCGCCGACATCATGCGCGACCTGCTGCAGGCACAGGCACTGGCCGACTGGCCTGCGTTCGCCGCCAGCTGGAACGACCTGGCGCCGGACACCTACCTCGCCGCCAGCGGCCGCCACCGGCGGCGCCGGCACGCCACCTTCTCCGCCGATGCCGGCGGCGGCATCCGCCGCGAGACGCACCAGCCGCACTACCAGAGCCTCAAGTACAACCCGCTGCAGGGCGACATCCAGCGCTGGTTCGAACCGGTGCTGCCGGCGATCGCCGACGGCGCCAGCCTGCGCCGCATCCTCGGCTTCTGCCATGACTGCTTCGGCGCGCTGGCTCCGGCCACCCGCCGCTGGCACGTCGAGGTGCACCAGTTCCGCATCGAGGCGCGCGCCGACGAGGCCGGCGAGCCCACGCCCGAGGGCGTGCACCGCGACGGCGTCGACTACGTGCTGGTGCTGCTGATCGACCGCGAGAACATCGAGCGCGGCACCACCACCATCCACGCCGCCGAGCGCAGCCTGCTGGGCAGCTTCACGCTGACCCACGCGCTGGATGCGGCGCTGGTCGACGACGCCCGCGTGTTCCACGGCGTCACCGCGGTCACGCCGCTCGATCCGTCGAAACCGGCGCACCGCGACGTGCTGGTGGTGACGTTCAAGGCCGCCGCGTAGCGCGGCGTGCCCGTTCGGAACTTTCCGCGACCAGCGCAACATTCGCCTTACTTCGCATCGCGTAAGATGGGGTTTGTCTTTCGCAGGCGCCGCCATGTCCCTCGATTCAACACGTCGCGGGACTCCTGCGGGCGCAACGCCGCCGGACGCCCATGCCGACCGGCTGAAGTTCAACGGCGACAACAGCTTCCATCGCGAACTGCGTCGCCGTGTCGATGCCGAGTTCAAGCGCAGCGGCACCCGCCAGCGCGACAGCGCGCAGATGTACCTGAAGACGGCCATCATCCTCGGCGTGTTCGCGCTCGCCTACGCGGCGCTGGTGTTCCTCGCCGGCACCTGGTGGCAAGGCCTGCTGCTCGGCCTGGTGCTGGGCATCGCGACGGCGGCGATCGGCTTCAACATCATGCACGACGGCGGCCACCAGGCATATTCGGAGCGGCGCTGGGTGAACCGGCTGATGGCGCTGGCGCTGGACCTGGTCGGCGGCAGCTCGTACATCTGGCAGTGGAAGCACGCGCGCTTCCACCACACCTGGGTCAACGTGGCCGGCCACGACAGCGATATCGACCTCGGCGTGCTCGGCCGCCTGTCGCCGCAGCAGCCGCGGCGGCCGTGGCATCGCTGGCAGCACCTGTACCTGTGGCCGCTGTACGGCGTCACCGCGATCCGCTGGCACCTGTATGGCGACTTCCGCGACATGGCTACCGGCACCGTCGGCGAGCGCCCGTTCGACCGCCCGAAAGGCTGGGATCTCGCCGGGTTCGTGCTCGGAAAACTGGTGTTCTTCACCCTCGCGTTCGGCCTGCCGCTGTTTTTCCATTCGCCCGGCACGGTGCTGCTGTTCTACGCGCTGGTCTCGGCGGTCGCCGGTGTGCTGCTGGCGCTGGTGTTCCAGATGGCGCACGTGGTCGATGAAGCGGCGTTTCCGTTGCCGGACGAAAGCGGCAGGCAGATGGCGACGCCGTGGGCGATCCATCAGCTGCAGACCACGGTGGATTTCGCCCGCGGCAACCGCGTGCTGGGCTGGCTGATCGGCGGGCTGAACTTCCAGGTCGAGCACCACCTGTTCCCGCGCATCTCGCACGTGCATTACCCGCTGGTCGCCCGCGTGGTGGAAGACACCTGCCGCGAGTTCGGCGTGACCTATCTCGAACACCGCACGTTCGGCGCCGGCATCGCCTCGCACTATCGCCTGCTGCGGCGGCTGGGCGGATCGGCCGCCGCTGCCGCCAGCGTGCCCGCACCGACACCGGCATGAGCAGGGCGCGGACGGGCGCCGACGCTCCCGCGTTGCGATCGGCCGGGACGGCTGCGACACTCCGCCGCTGAGGCGTCGCCCGGCGCCATCAGGGGAAGCTGCCATGTCCACCGCCGCCAACATCGTCATTGCCGCCATTGCGCTGCTGCACCTGTGGTTCCTGATCCTGGAGATGTTCCTGTGGACCCGCCCCTCCGGTCGGCGCGCGTTCGGCACCACGGCGGAATTCGCCGAGCGGTCGAAGGCGCTCGCCGCGAACCAGGGCCTCTACAACGGTTTCCTCGCCGCCGGCCTGGTGTGGGGCCTCTGCCTCGGCGGCGCCGGCTTCCACGTGAAGGTGTTCTTCCTCGCCTGCGTGCTGGTCGCCGGGATCTTCGGCGGACTGACCGCGAGCCGGAAGATCCTGTGGATCCAGGCGTTGCCGGCGCTGGTCGCCCTGGTGCTCATCCATCTGACCTGATCGCGCAGACACCCATGACGCCGCCCTCCCGCGAAGCTGTCGGACAAGGTTTCGATCCCGCGCGGATGCAACGCGCCCGCGAGAAGACCTGGGCCGCGCTGCACGGCATCCGCGCGCGCATGCGCCCGGGCATCGGCGAGGACGAGGCGAAGGCCGAGGCCATGGACGTGTTCCGCGGGCTGGGCTACGAGCGGCTGTGGCATCCGGTGCTGATCCGCATCGGCGCGAACACCACCAAAACCTATCGGCAGGCCTCCGACCCCGGCGTGCGGCTGGGCGAGAACGACAGCTATTTCATCGACCTGGGGCTGGTGTTCGACGGCCACGAGGGCGATGTGGGCGACACCTTCGTGGTCGGCCACGCGCCGCAGCGGCAAGCCTGCGCGGATGCGGCGCGCGTGCTGTTCGGCGAGGTGTCCGACGCGTGGCGAGCACAGGGGCTGAGCGGCCAGGCGCTGTATGCATTTGCCGGCGAACGCGCCGAGGCGATGGGCTGGCGGCTCAATCACGCGATCAGGGGCCATCGGGTCAGCGACTTCCCGCACGCGATTCACCGCGGCGGCGACCTCGGCGACCTGGAAGCGTCGCCATCCAGCGGATTGTGGATACTGGAAATCCAGATCGCGCATCCGACGGAACTGTTCGGCGCGTTCCATGAGGATCTGCTGACGGCGTGAAGCCTCCGGCTTTCGGGATGCCCGATCGGGCTCTGGCGCTCCTGCACAAAGGCAGCGCCCAAAAGGACTACCCTGATCGGCATCCGGTACGGCGTCGGCGCCGCGGCCGCGAAGCCATTCCCGCATTGAAAAGGTTTGCAACAAACAGCATTTGAGCTGTCACTTGACTGCGTTCGTGCAGCCCCTTTCCGGAGTCCAACCCGTGGCCCGCAAGAAAGCCCTGACCCTCTACCGCAACATCGGCATCATCGCGCACATCGACGCGGGCAAGACCACGACCACCGAGCGCATCCTCTACTACACCGGGCGCAAGCACCAGATCGTCGACGTGCACGACACCAAGGAAGGCAGGGGCTCCACCACCACCGACTACATGGAGCAGGAGCGCAAGCGCGGCATCACGATCCAGTCGGCGGCGGTGACCGCCGAGTGGAAGGGCCACCAGATCAACGTGATCGACACGCCCGGACACGTCGATTTCACCATCGAGGTGAACCGCTCGCTGCGCGTGCTCGACGGCGCCGTGGTGGTGTTCGACGGCGTCGCCGGGGTGGAGCCGCAGACCGAGACCAACTGGCGCCTGGCCGACCAGTACAAGGTGCCGCGCATCTGCTACGTCAACAAGATGGACCGCATCGGCGCGAATTTCGCCCATTGCGTGAAAGGCATCCGCGAGCGCCTCGGCGCCAACGCGCTGCTGTGCCAGGTGCCGCTGGGCAGCAGCGACGAATTCGTCGGCATGGCCGACCTGGTCGCCGGCGTGGGCTACCTGTGGGCCTCCGACGACAAGGACAGCACGTGGGAAACCGTGCCGCTGGGCGAGCTCAAGGCGCGCCTGACGTTCGGCGCCAGCGCCGACACCGCATGGATCGCCGACCTGCCGAAGCTGCGCCAGGACCTGCTGGAAACCGCGCTGGCGCTGGACGACGACGCCTTCGAGCGCCTGCTGAACACCGGCGAGTTCGACCCGGCCGTGCTCAGGCACTGCATCCGCAAGGGCACCGTCACTGGTGAACTGGTGCCGGTGCTGTGCGGCTCGTCGTACAAGAACAAGGGCGTGCAGCAGTTGCTGGACGCGGTGGTCGACTACCTGCCCTACCCCGGCGAGAACGGCGGCATCGCGATGGTCGACGAGGACGGCAACGTCGTCGGCGAGCAGGTCGTGACCGACGATGCGCCGGCGCGTGCGCTGGCGTTCAAGGTGATCAACGACCAGTTCGGCACGCTCACCTTCTGCCGCATCTACTCCGGCGTGATCAGGAAGGGCGACACCCTGCTCAACGTCACCCGCGGCAGGAAGGAGCGCGTGGGCCGCATCGTCGAGGTGCAGGCCGACGACACCCGGGAAATCGACGAGGTGCGCGCCGGCGACATCTGCGCCTTCGTCTCGATGAAGGACACCGAGACCGGCGACTCGCTGGCCGACCCGGCGCATCCGGCCCTGCTCGAGCGCATGCGCTTCCCCGACCCGGTGATCAGCGTGTCGGTGGAGCCGAAGAACCGCAACGACGTCGACCGGCTGTCCGGCGCGCTCTACAAGATGGTCAAGGCCGATCCGTCGCTGAAGCTCGAGGTGGACCAGGAAACCGGCCAGACCGTGCTCAAGGGCATGGGCGAGCTGCACCTGGAGGTGACCATCGACCGCATGCGCACCGAGCTGGGCGTGGAAGCGAACATGGGCAAGCCCCGGGTCAGCTTCCGCGAGGCGTTCGGCAAGACCGTCGAACACACCTGCACGCACAAGAAGCAGACCGGCGGCTCCGGCCAGTTCGCCGAAGTGACGATGATCTTCGAGCCGGGCGAGCCGGGCTCGGGCGTGGTGTTCTCCGACGAGGTGGTCGGCGGCCGCGTGCCGCGCGAGTACATCCCGGCGGTCGAGCATGCAGTCAAGGCCGAATCGCAGGAAGGCCAGGTCGCCGGCTACGAGGTGGTCGACTTCAAGGCGCGCCTGATCGACGGCAAGTACCACGACGTCGACTCCTCCGCGCTGGCGTTCGAGATCGCCGCGCGGCAATGCTTCCGCGAGGCGCAGAAGCTCAGCAAGCCTAAGCTGCTGGAACCGATCATGCATCTGGAAGTGGTGATGGAAGCGGACTACCTCGGCGACGTCATCGGCGACATCAACCGCCGCCGCGGCACCGTCAGCGACCAGGGCCACAAGGGCAGCTCCGCCTTCGTGCAGGGCTTCGTGCCGCTGGCCGAGATGTTCGGCTACATCAACTTCCTGCGCTCCGCCACCCGCGGCCGCGGCACCTTCACGATGGAGTTCGACCACTACGAGGACGTGCCGGCAAGCATGGTGGAGAAATTGATGGAGAAGGAAGCCAAGTAAGGCCGCGGACCTCCCGAGCCGGCGGCCGTATCGCGATCGCCGGCCTGCGGTGGCGTGCAGCCATTCCTCACGATCCTGTACCGCAGGAAAACGGGGAAGCACCCCATGGCCCTGGCGAAGCGGTAGCATGGCGCCCGACCGCAGGCAGCGAGGCTGCCTGCATCCGGGTGCCGGGGGGCACTCTCCATCTCGACCGGGGAATTCCATGACTACTCACCGCACGCGGCCGACCTTGCTTGCGCGGCCTCTCCGTATTCATCAGCGGCCGCTGGCCGCCGCCTGTGCCGCCCTGCTCGGACTGACCCTGGCCGGCGCGGCGTCGGCGCAGCAGGCGCAGGAACAGGCGACCACGCCGACGGGCAGCCAGACGCTGCCGGTCGACAAGAAGGCCGACGCCAGCGCAAAGAAGAACAAGAAGTCCGAGAATACGGTGAGCAACCTCGACGCCGTCATCGTCACCGGCATCCGCGCCAGCATCGAGAATTCGCTGAAGGCCAAGCAGAACTCGGACAACATCATCGAGGCGATCTCGGCCGAGGACATCGGCAAGCTGCCGGACGCGAGCATCGCCGAGAGCCTGTCGCGCGTGCCGGGCCTGGCCACGCAGCGCCTGAACGGCCGCGCCAACATGATCTCGATCCGCGGCCTGGACCCCGGTTTTGCCGGCACCACGCTGAACGGGCGCGAGCAGGCGACCATCGGCGAGAATCGCGGCGTCGAATACGACCAGTACCCGTCCGAGCTGATCAGCGGCGTGGCGATCTACAAGACGCCCGACGCCAGCCTGATCGGCCAGGGCCTGTCCGGCACGGTCGACCTGCACACGATCCATCCGCTGGACCTGCCCGGCCCCGCCTTCGCCGTCAACCTGCGCGGCGAGCACACCAGCAACGGCAAGCTCAACCCGGGCAGCGGCGTGGGCGACATGGGCCACCGCGCCAGCATCTCCTACATCAACCAGTTCTTCGACCACACGCTGGGCCTCGCGGTGGGCTTCGCCCACCTCGACTCGCCGATCCAGGAGAAGCAGTACCAGGCCTGGTGGTGGAGCGTGGACAACGGCCCGGCCGGCATCGACCAGAACTGGGGCGGCCCGCACACGCCAGGCCTGCCCGACGGCGTGATCTCGCAGGAAGGCATGCAGCTGCGCGCGCAGTCGCTGACCCAGCGGCGCAGCGGCCTGATGGCCGTGCTGGAATGGGCGCCGGGCGACCACTACCACTCCACGCTGGACCTGTACCATTCCATCTTCGGCGAGAAGAAGTTCACCAACGGCGCGCAGTGGTCGAGCAGCCCCTACGACAACGTCTCGTATGCCAACGCAGGCATCACGCCGGCGCAGCCCTACCCGATCGTCACCTCCGGCACGATCAACGGCATCGCGCCGATCCTGCAGAACGAGTACACCAAGGAACACGACAAGCTGTTCTCGGCCGGCTGGAACAACCAGTACGACTTCGACAACGGCTGGACCGCCACCGCGGACCTGTCGTACTCCAGCGCGAAGAAAAAGCTGCACGACGCCTACCTGTTCACCGGCCTGGCCGGCGGCGCCTTCACCAGCGTCGACTTCCGCACCCCGGTCGGCAATGGCTACCCGTACTTCTCGCCGGCGGTGAACCTGGCCGATCCCGCCACGGTGGTCTTCACCGACCCGGACGGCTACGGCTACAACGGCCGCCAGGAGTTCGACACCCAGAAGGACACGATCAAGGCGGTGCGCCTGGAAGTGAGCCACCCCCTGGGCTGGATCTTCAGCAGCATGAACCTGGGCGTGAACTACTCGGACCGCACCAAGACCAAGCAGGCCGACGTGAATTTCGCCTGGCTCAACGGCAACGGTTCCACCCAGGGCACCTACGACAACCACTTCAGCACGCCGGTGGATCCGGCCTTCCTGTGGGCGCCGACCTCGCTCGGCTACGGCGGCATTCCCGGCGCGCTCAGCTACGACGTGCTGGGCGCGCTGGCGAACCAGTTCTACCTCACCCAGCGCAACGGCCAGGGCGACTGGAGTCGCAACTACACGGTGGAAGAAAAGGTCCCGGTGGCCTACGCCAAGTTCAACATCGAGACCACGCTGGGCAACGTGCCGCTGACCGGCAACGTGGGCGTGCAGTTCGTGCGTACCGACCAGTCCTCCACCGCGCTGCAGACCAACGGCGACGCCCTGGTCGGCAGCATCACGGACGGGACGAAGTACAACAACGTGCTGCCCAGCCTGAACCTGGTGGCGCACCTCACCGACCGCCAATACCTGCGCTTCGGCCTGGCCAAGACGATGGCGCGCGGGCGCATCGACGACGAGAAGGTGTCCACCTCCGCCGGCGTGTCAAAGGTGCAGAACGGCCCCGCCGCCGGCCAGGTGCTGTGGTCCGGAAGCGGCGGCAACCCGAAGCTGAAGCCGTACGTGGCGGTCGGTGCCGACCTGTCGTACGAGTTCTATTTCAGCAAGTCCAGCTATCTCGCCGCAGCGGTGTTCAACAAGAACCTGCTGAACTACATCTACAACCAGACCACGCTCGACTACGACTTCTCGCACTACACCAACAACGATCCCACGCTCACCCCGACCAGCAACATCGGCTCGTTCACGCGGCCCGCGAACGGCACCGGCGGCAAGATGCAGGGCCTGGAGCTGTCCGGCGCGCTGGAAGGCGGCCTGCTGGCGCAGGCGCTGGACGGCTTCGGCGTGCAGGCGAACTTCTCGCTGACCAACAGCAGCATCCCGACCAACTCGATCTCCTCGATCCCCGGCGGTCCGAAGACGTTGCCCGGCCTGTCGCGCAAGGTGGCGAACCTGGCGTTGTACTACGAGAAGTACGGCTGGTCGGTGCGCGTGGCCGAACGCTACCGCTCGTCGTTCACCGGCGAGGCGGTGGCGCTGTTCGACCAGCTCGGCTACACCAAGATCCTGGCCAACCGGCAGACCGACCTGCAGCTCGGCTATGCCTTCTCCGAGGGCAACCTGAACGGCCTGTCGCTGCTGCTGCAGGTCAGCAACCTCAGCAACACGGCGGACAAGAGCGTGCAGATTTCCGGCCTGCCCAACAACGTCCAGGTGACGCGCCCGCTGGAATACGACACCTGGGGCCGCACGGTGATGCTCGGGGTGAACTACAAGCTGTAAGCGATCCGGCAACGGGAAAGCCACGGAACCCGGGGAGCGATCCCCGGGTTTTTTCTATGGAGTGCCGTCACGCGGAAAGATGCTCGTACAGGATCACCGCGCCTACACCGATCAGGATGATCCCGCCGATCATCTCGGCGCGCTTGCCGACCATCTCGCCCAGCACGCGGCCGAGCATGACACCCAGCGTGACCATGCTGAACGTGCACAGGCCGATCACCACGGCCACCACCGCGATCGGGACGTCGACGAAGGCCAGCCCCACACCCACCGCGAGCGCGTCGATGCTGGTGGACAGGCCGGTGATGGCGAGGCCGACGATGCCGTGCTTGCTCGCCTCGTCGACCGGCTCGTCCGACTCCGGCTTCAAGCCGTTCCAGATCATGTGCAGGCCCAGCGCCAGCAGCAGGCCGAAGGCGATCCAGTGGTCCCAGGCCTCGATGTAGCGCGAGGCGCCCTTGCCCAGCAGCCAGCCGATCACCGGCGTGATCGCCTCGATCACGCCGAAGATCAGGCCGGCACGCAGCGCCTGGCTGAGCCGTGGTTTGCTCATGGCGGCGCCCTTGCCGATCGCCGCCGCGAACGCGTCGGTGGACATGGCGAAGCCGAGCAGAAGAATGGATACGGGATTCATGGATGGCCTGATCGGTCGGGCAAGGGCGCAACGGCACGACGGCGCGCCCCACCGTCGTGGCGCCGTCAGCCGTTGGTCTCGCCAACCAGGATCGGTGTCTTCGCCACGGCAGGACAAGCCGAGCATGTTGACGAAGACGCCTCGTCGGGACGAGGCAGGCTACTCCCCAAGGGGTCGCGCTACCGGCAGCACCGCCAGCGCGGCGGCAAGGTTAGCACGACGGCGCCGCGAGCCCGGCATAGGCAGGCGCGCGAGCCGCCGCGCATACTCGGGCTTCGTTCAAGACATGCAAGGGGACTTCGAATGAGAGCACCACGAGCACTTGGGCCCGCCGCGGCGGCCGCGCTGGCCTTCTGCGCCGGCATCGGCATGGCGCATGCCGGCACCAGCGCCGAGGCGCTGCCCGAAACCATGGCCACGCTGAAGCATGCCATCGGCATCCCCACGGTCGAAGGCCAGCACCAGGTGCCGGTGCTGGCCGCGTATCTGGCCGACAAGCTCAAGGCCGGCGGCTTTGCCGCCAGCGATGTCGAGATCATCCCGGTCGGCGAAACCGCCGCGCTGGTGGCGCGCTACCGCGGCACCGGTGAAGGCAAGCCGATCCTGCTGTCCGGGCACATGGACGTGGTGGCGGCGAAGCGCCAGGACTGGACCCGCGACCCGTTCACCCTGGTCGAGGAGAACGGCTACCTCTACGGCCGCGGCACCGCCGACATGAAAACCGCGGTGGTGGTGCTGGTCGAGACGCTGATCCGGCTCAAGCGCGAAGGCTTCAAGCCGCGCCACGACCTGATCCTGCTGCTGTCCGGCGACGAAGAGACCACGATGGCTTCGACCCGTGAGCTGGCGAAGCGCTATCACGACGCCGAATTCCTGCTCAACGCCGACGCCGGCGGCGGCACGTTGAATCCCCACACCGGCAAGCCGGCGCTGTACCAGATCCAGGCCGCCGAGAAGACCTATGCGGATTTCCGGATCAGCCTGACCTCGCCCGGCGGACACTCCAGCCAACCCGGCCACGACAACGCCATCTACCGGCTGGCGCGCATCATCGACCGCGTCGCCGGCTACCAGTTTCCGCCGCAGAGCAACGAGATCACCCTCGCCTCGCTGCGTGCGCTCGGCGCCCACACACCCGGCCCGCTGGGCGCCGCGATGACCCGCTTCGCCGCCCACCCCGACGATGCCGCCGCCGCGGCCACCATCTCCGCCGACCCCGCCTACGTCGGCCAGGTCCGCACCACCTGCGTGGCCACCATGCTCGACGGCGGCCACGCGCTCAACGCGCTGCCGCAAAGCGCCAGCGTCAACATCAACTGCCGCATCTTCCCGGGCACGCCGGTCGACAGCGTGCGCGACACGCTGGTCAAGGTGATCAACGACAAGTCCGCCAACGTAGCCGTGCTGTCGCCCCCGCCGGTGGCCAGCCCCGCCTCGCCGCTGCGCCAGGACGTGATCGCCGCCGTCACCGCCGCCGTGCACGCGCGCTTCCCCGGCGTGGAAATCGTTCCCGGCATGTCCGCCGGCGCCTCCGACAGCATGTACTTCCGCAACGCCGGCGTCCCCAGCTACGGCATCGATGCCGCCTTCACCAAACCCGACGACACCTTCGCCCACGGTCTCAACGAAAAGCTGCCGGCCTCGGAAGTCGAAGCCGGGCTGGAGTTCTGGCATCGGGTGTTGGTGCAGTTGGCGAAGTGATGTAACTGGCGGAGCCGACCCACGATCATCGCCATCGTCGCGTCATCGACAAGGGCGCACCGCACGAACTCACCAGCCGCAGCCATTGCTGGAAGATTTCTTCAACGAAGTCGATCGCGTACTTGAGGAAACTGGATCATGAAAAAGCTGGTCATCGGCATCGCATCCCAGCAAGCCATCCGCGCCCGCGCACTGGCCATTGCACGTGGCGACCATCAGCCACGCCCCAACGAACCGAAGATCTGGTTCACCTCCATGCGCTCACTGGCCGAAGTGTTGTCCGACGACAACCGCGCATTGCTGCGCGTGATCAGGGAACAGAAGCCCGAGTCACTGAGCCAGCTCGCGGAACTCACCGGGCGCGCACCCAGCAATCTTTCGCGGACACTCAAGACGATGGAACGCTATGGACTGGTCGAGATGCGCCGCACCTTGCGCAACGTGCAGCCCGTCGCCACAGCCAGCGAATTCGTGATTCAGGCGGCGTGAGGTCGAAGATTTAAACGACCCCTTTATTTGCACGTGACGGCGCCTTGGCACGTGCCGCCACACGCTCCACAAAATCATCGTCACCCAGGAACAGCTGTTGATTGCTCTCCGGCAAGCGCACATTCATTCCATCGGCAACAAAGCGCGCATAGGCCCGTCGCGCGACGCCTCGATCTTCCGAGAACATTGCCAGCGTCTCGGCCACAGCCAGCATGTCCGGTGCGGCGGATTTCCCCATCACCGCTCGATAGCCACTCCACGGCCAGTCACCCGCCGCCTCGCACAGATGAGCACGCACAGGATTCAGCACGATGTAGCGCGACAGCTCCAGCAGATAGCTCTCCTTGTCGACAAGCACGGCCTTGCAGCGTCCCTGAAGCACATGACCGACGCGGCCATGCCGCCGGTTGAATGCTTGCGTATAGACGCCGTTGACCTCGCGCATCCCGCGCGAAAGCGTCGGCTGCAGCGTCTCGACCAGCAGGTGGTAGGACCAGCAGGTGGTAGTGGTTGTCCATCAGGCAATACGTCCACAACCGCCACTCGAAGCGCTCGCATACGCGAGCGAGACCCACACAGAATGCCCGTCGATCCTCTTCGTCCAAGAAGATTGCCGCACGCGCGTCACCTCGCGCCATCACGTGGTACAGCGCGCCAGCAAATTCAATGCGAAGAGGACGGGACATGAAGGCAGGCTACGTTCAGCTATGTGTCAAAACAAGACCTGACCCCGGCCCCAAGCCAACCCTGGCTGAAGCACGAGTCAATACCTGATCCGGATTTGTATGGACGCGATACGGGAGCCGCGCTAGTCCGAACTAGCACGCATGAACCAGCAACTATTTTCCACCGTGCTGGGCTTTGTAATTGCTCACCCGCTCCAGATATTCCTTGTCACCAACCTGCGTGGGCGGCGCCCATCCCATGGCGAACACCTGATTCATGATCCGCGTGTTGGCGTCGTAGAGCGCTGCGAAATCCGCCCGCTGAGCTGGCGGCAACACCTCGGGGGTCAGGTGGTGTTTCAGGTAGCGGTGGCTAAGTTCCAAGAAGTAGGCGTTCGCCTCATTGACGTAGCCACTCGAATCCTTGGAGTCGAGCCGCAGGACCAATTGTGCGAGACCCAACAAATAGCCCGGCGGTCGTGTGCGCGCGTAGATGCTGGCCAGCGGGTCGATCATGGCCGCCACGGTTTCCCGTGGTGTGGTCGTTCGTAGGTAAATCCCACTCTGAATGGCCAGCGGGGAAACGTGCAATTCGTTGATGTATTTGGAGTCCGGCGGGGATCCGGGACTGGTGGCTTCGATGTTGAACCACCGGCCGTTGACGTCGCGCAGGCGCGCGAATTCATGTTGCGGCGCCTGGGCCAGGGTCATATCGAGGCCGAGCTTCTGACCAAGGATGACCAAAAGCGTGGGCATGGACACGCAATTGCCCTTCCGCGTGCGCAAGTAGGTGGAGACCAACTTGTGCTGCTTGTTCGTGCCGAGAGGATCGTCCAGGTCGTAGGAGAATGGATGTTGGTCGTTCGTA
>CAVPQF010000121.1:0-11664 GCA_963707225.1 uncultured Gammaproteobacteria bacterium | reverse complement strand
AGGTTACTGCGACCCATCAACGCTCAGTCACGCACGTGACCACGTCGATGGGCGCACCTTCTCCCGAAGTTACGGTGCCATTTTGCCTAGTTCCTTCACCCGAGTTCTCTCAAGCGCCTTGGGATTCTCACCCTGCCTACCAGTGTCGGTTTACGGTACGGTTTTTCTACAGCTGAAGCTTAGTGGCTTTTCCTGGAAGCGTAGTATCAGTCACTTCGCCCAATAGGGCTCGTCTCGGTGCTCGGCATAAAGGGTCCCGGATTTGCCTAAGACCCATGCCTACCGCCTTTCCCCGGGACAACCAACGCCCGGTAGACCTAACTTTCTCCGTCCCCACATCGCACTGTAGAAAAGTGCTGGAATATTAACCAGCTTCCCATCGACTACGCATTTCTGCCTCGCCTTAGGGGCCGACTCACCCTGCGCCGATGAACGTTGCGCGAGGAAACCTTGGGCTTTCGGCGTGGGGGCTTTTCACCCCCATTATCGTTACTCATGTCAGCATTCGCACTTCCGATACCTCCAGCAGACTTTACAATCCACCTTCACAGGCTTACGGAACGCTCCTCTACCGCGTACACACAAGTGTGCACACCCCGAGCTTCGGTGCATGGCTTAGCCCCGTTAAATCTTCCGCGCAGACCGACTCGACCAGTGAGCTATTACGCTTTCTTTAAAGGATGGCTGCTTCTAAGCCAACCTCCTGGCTGTCTATGCCTTTCCACATCGTTTTCCACTTAGCCATGACTTGGGGACCTTAGCTGCGGGTCTGGGTTGTTTCCCTTTTCACGACGGACGTTAGCACCCGCCGTGTGTCTCCCGGATAGTCTGTCCTGGTATTCGGAGTTTGCCATGGTTTGGTAAGTCGCGATGACCCCCTAGCCATAACAGTGCTCTACCCCCAGGAAGATTCGTCCGAGGCGCTACCTAAATAGCTTTCGAGGAGAACCAGCTATCTCCGAGTTTGTTTAGCCTTTCACTCCTATCCTCAGCTCATCCCCATCTATTGCAACAGATGTGGGTTCGGTCCTCCAGTGCGTGTTACCGCACCTTCAACCTGGCCAAGGATAGATCACTCGGTTTCGGGTCTACTGCCTGAGACTATGCGCCCTATTCAGACTCGATTTCTCTTCGCCTCCCCTATACGGTTAAGCTTGCCACAGACAGTAAGTCGCTGACCCATTATACAAAAGGTACGCAGTCACCCGGAACTTTTAAGGGTCCGCGGGCTTCCACTGCTTGTACGTATACGGTTTCAGGGTCTATTTCACTCCCCTCTCCGGGGTTCTTTTCGCCTTTCCCTCACGGTACTAGTTCGCTATCGGTCAGTCAGTAGTATTTAGCCTTGGAGGATGGTCCCCCCATGTTCAGACAAGGTTTCACGTGCCCCGCCTTACTCAATTTCACACAAAGTGCCCTTTCGTCGACTGGGCTATCACCATCTATGGCCGGCCTTTCCATGCCGTTTGACTAGAACACAATGTGCTTTTGGGCTAGTCCCCGTTCGCTCGTCGCTACTCAGGGAATCTCGGTTGATTTCTTTTCCTCCGGGTACTTAGATATTTCAGTTCCCCGGGTTCGCCCTGCATGGCTATGTATTCACCATGCAGTACTCCTTGCGGAGTGGGTTTCCCCATTCGGACATTGCCGGATCAAAGCTTGTTGCCAGCTCCCCGACACTTTTCGCAGGCTGCCACGTCCTTCATCGCCTCTGACTGCCAAGGCATCCACCGTATACGCTTAGTCGCTTGACCATATAACCCCAAGTCGCCTCGGGGCTTACACCCTCCTCAGGTGCAGCCAAGTTACTTCGTTTTCGTGCCTTAACACTTGCCTCGGTTCGGTTCGAACCAAGACGCTTGTCACTCGTTTACGTGTTTTCAAAGAACGTCACGCCGGCCTCAATGCCGGATGACTTCAAATCTTGTGTGTGCTGATACTTCACGCGGCGCTTGAGTGGTGGAGCCAGTCGGGATCGAACCGACGACCCCCTGCTTGCAAAGCAGGTGCTCTCCCAGCTGAGCTATGGCCCCATGGTGGGTCTGGGTGGACTCGAACCACCGGCCTCACCCTTATCAGGGGTGCGCTCTAACCACCTGAGCTACAGACCCATGAAAGGTGAACCCCAGAACCCGCGAGCCAAGCTAGCTGGACAAGTCGCCTAGAACCAGATTCGAAGCCGCTGTTGATGAAGAGTCCGTCCAGGGATGGACGGTCTTGATCTTCGCTCTTCGCGACAGGATGTCGCGTGAAGTACAGGTGTCTTGTGTGGACGTCTTGCGTGAAGACTCACGCCGTCTTTTCTTGAAAGGAGGTGATCCAGCCGCACCTTCCGATACGGCTACCTTGTTACGACTTCACCCCAGTCATGGACCACTCCGTGGGCGTCGTCCCCCTTGCGGTTAGACTAACGCCTTCTGGAGCAACCCACTCCCATGGTGTGACGGGCGGTGTGTACAAGGCCCGGGAACGTATTCACCGCGGCATAGCTGATCCGCGATTACTAGCGATTCCGACTTCACGGAGTCGAGTTGCAGACTCCGATCCGGACTGGGATCGGCTTTCTGGGATTGGCTCCACCTCGCGGTATGGCAACCCTCTGTACCGACCATTGTAGTACGTGTGTAGCCCTGGCCGTAAGGGCCATGATGACTTGACGTCATCCCCACCTTCCTCCGGTTTGTCACCGGCAGTCTCCTTAGAGTTCCCACCATTACGTGCTGGCAACTAAGGACAAGGGTTGCGCTCGTTGCGGGACTTAACCCAACATCTCACGACACGAGCTGACGACAGCCATGCAGCACCTGTGTTCCGATTCCCGAAGGCACTCCCGCATCTCTGCAGGATTCCGGACATGTCAAGGCCAGGTAAGGTTCTTCGCGTTGCATCGAATTAAACCACATACTCCACCGCTTGTGCGGGCCCCCGTCAATTCCTTTGAGTTTCAGTCTTGCGACCGTACTCCCCAGGCGGCGAACTTAACGCGTTAGCTTCGACACTGATCTCCGAGTTGAGACCAACATCCAGTTCGCATCGTTTAGGGCGTGGACTACCAGGGTATCTAATCCTGTTTGCTCCCCACGCTTTCGTGCTTCAGCGTCAGTGTTGTCCCAGATGGCCGCCTTCGCCACTGATGTTCCTCCCGATCTCTACGCATTTCACCGCTACACCGGGAATTCCACCATCCTCTGACACACTCTAGCTCGCCAGTATCCATCGCCATTCCCAGGTTGAGCCCGGGGATTTCACGACAGACTTAACGAACCGCCTACGCACCCTTTACGCCCAGTAATTCCGATTAACGCTTGCACCCTTCGTATTACCGCGGCTGCTGGCACGAAGTTAGCCGGTGCTTATTCCTCAGGTACCGTCAGCCCCCCAGGTTATTAACCCGTGGTATTTCGTTCCTGATAAAAGTGCTTTACAACCCGAAGGCCTTCTTCACACACGCGGCATTGCTGGATCAGGCTTGCGCCCATTGTCCAATATTCCCCACTGCTGCCTCCCGTAGGAGTCTGGGCCGTGTCTCAGTCCCAGTGTGGCTGATCATCCTCTCAGACCAGCTAGCGATCGTCGCCTTGGTAGGCCATTACCCTACCAACTAGCTAATCGCACATCGGTCCGTCCAACCGCGCGAGGCCCGAAGGTCCCCCGCTTTCTCCCGTAGGACGTATGCGGTATTAGCGTAAGTTTCCCTACGTTATCCCCCACGTCTGGGTAGGTCCCGATGCATTACTCACCCGTCCGCCACTCGCCACCCGTCGTATTGCTACGACTGTGCTGCCGTTCGACTTGCATGTGTTAGGCATGCCGCCAGCGTTCAATCTGAGCCAGGATCAAACTCTTCACTTAAGTTTTCGATCATCCGAAGACAATCTATCTTTCTGAAGCGTTCTTCCCAACCAATCAAAACTCATTACTGACTTTTTACTTGGTGGGACGCTTGCATTGCTTGGACAGGTCGTAACCCTCCAGCACAAGACGTCCACACAATTCACCTGCGCACACTGTCAAAGATCCTTTCGCCGACCACCGCTTCCGGTGATCACCCCGAGACCTTTCGTCCCGGGTGAGCCGCCCATTCTACATCGCTTTTTGCGACCGTCAACACCCTTAGCCAGGAAATTTTTCAGCGTGGCGTGTTGCGGAGACCTTCGCGAAGAGCGTCTCGTCGAAGGGGCGAGAATCATAGCGCCGAGCCGCGCGTCTGGGAAGGGGGCGCATGCACTTTTCTCGCAAAAACTGCAGTTGGCCGCAGCGCTACACTGCCCCTCACGTCTTCCCGCCCGCAACGAGTGCCTGCGATGAAACGATGGATTGCCCCGATACTCTTCCTGCTGGCCGGTTGTTCCGGCAGCACCACCGCGCAGCCCGCCAAGGCGGCGGTCGAGCTGCATGGACAGCGTTTCTCGGTGGAACTCGCCACCGACGACGCCAGTCGACAGCACGGTCTGATGATGCGCACCACGCTGGCGCCCGATCACGGCATGCTGTTCGTGTTTCCCCACATCGGGCCGCAGGCGTTCTGGATGAAGAACACGCTGATCCCGCTGGACATCCTGTATTTCGATGCGGAACGCCGGCTGGTCTCGATGCAGCTGGGCGTACCGCCATGCAAGGCCGATCCCTGCCCGACCTACCCCAGCGATGCGCCGGCGCTCTACGTGCTGGAGTTGTCTGCCGGCACGGCACGGCGCATCGGGGCGAAGCCGGGCGACGCATTGAAGATCGAGGGTGACATCGGGACGGTGCGCTGAACGGCTGCGCGCGGCGCGTCGAGCATGCCGACACAATAGGGAATCAGGTCTTCGGGACGCAGGTTTTCCAGCACGTCCCAGTCGTCTTCGAACGGAATGAACTGTTGCATGGGATGTTCCCCGTATGGCGCGCCGCGTGGCCGGGCGCAGGAACATCAGAACAGGCGGCCCGGTCAATGCACTGACGGGATCGGGCCGTTTGCGGGCAGGAAACGGCGCTCAGTCGAGCTCGATCATCTCGAAATCGTCCTTGGTGGTGCCGCAATCCGGGCAGGTCCAGGTGTCGGGCACGTCTTCCCAGCGAGTACCGGCGGGAATCCCTTCATCGGGCACGCCCACGGCTTCGTCATAGATGTAACCGCAGACGACGCACATCCATTTGCGCAAGGCGGTTTCGGTGGAACTCTGGCTCATGATCGGTTTCTTCGGATCTCTGGGGAATGGAGCATTCTCGCAACTCGCCCGACAATACGAAAGCGCGACGACGTCGCCACCCTTTCCAACACGCTCGCGAGGCGATGATTTGAGGATGCCCACTCCCCAACCGGGCCGCGGTCTGTACGCCATCACCAACGGGCCGCGTGCCGATCTTCTGGAGGTCGTCGCGCAGGCACTGGCCGGCGGCGCCAGGCTGCTGCAATACCGCGACCTGAGCACGGATACAGCGCGGCGCCACGCCGAAGCGACCGCACTCGCGCAGTTGTGTCGCGCCCAGGGCGTGCCGCTGATCATCGACCACGACATCGCGCTGACCCTGGCTGTTGGCGCCGATGGCGTGCACCTGGGCCGCGACGACGATGATCCGCACTCCGTGCGTGCCGCGCTGGGCGAACACGCGATCGTCGGCGTGTCGTGCCATGGCTCGCTGCCGCGTGCGCAGGCCGCAGTGCGAGCCGGCGCCAGCTACGTCTCGTTCGGCGCGTTCTTTGCCTCGCCCACCAAACCGCTGGCGGCGCGCGTCGCGATCGACCTGCTGAGGCAAAGCGCCGCGCTCGGCGTGCCACGGGTGGCGATCGGCGGCATCACGCCGGACAATGGCGCCTCGCTGGTCGAAGCCGGCGCCGACTACCTGGCGGCGATCACCGCCCTGTTCGCCGCCGCCGATGTGCGCGCCACCGCGCAACGTTTCGCCGACCTGTACTCCTTCGACCGAGAATCCGCACGATGACCAACCACGAACTCTTCCAGCGTGCCCTGCCACTGATGCCCGGCGGCGTGAACTCGCCGGTGCGCGCGTTCAAGTCGGTCGGCGGCGAGCCGTTCTTCACCGCACGGGCGGACGGGGCCTGCCTGTGGGACGTCGAAGGCACGCGCTACATCGACTACGTCGGCTCGTGGGGGCCGATGATCGTGGGACACAACCACCCTGCCGTGCGCGAGGCGGTCGAGCGTGCAGCGAAGAACGGCCTGTCGTTCGGCACGCCCTGTGCGGCCGAAGTGACCATGGCCGAGACCATCACCCGGCTGATCCCCTCGGTCGAGATGGTGCGCATGGTCAACTCCGGCACCGAGGCGACGATGTCGGCGATCCGCCTCGCCCGCGGCGCCACCGGCCGCGCGAAGCTCGTTAAATTCGAGGGCTGCTACCACGGCCACGGCGACAGTTTCCTGGTCAAGGCCGGCTCCGGTGCGCTGACCTTCGGCATGCCGACCTCGCCGGGCGTGCCGAAGGCGAATGCCGACCTCACGCTCACCCTGCCCTATAACGACCTCGCGGCGGCGCAGGCGCTGTTCGCCGACCAGGGCGACGAGATCGCCGGCCTGATCATCGAACCGGTTGCCGGCAACATGAACTGCATCCCGCCGGTGGACGGCTACCTGCAAGGCCTGCGCGAACTGTGCACGCAGCATGGCGTGCTGCTGATCTTCGACGAGGTGATGACCGGTTTCCGCGTGGCGCTCGGCGGCGCGCAGGCGCACTACGACGTGGCGCCCGACCTCACCACGTTCGGCAAGATCATCGGCGGCGGCATGCCGGTGGGTGCTTATGGCGGCCGCCGCGAGCTGATGGAACAGATCGCGCCGAGCGGGCCGATCTACCAGGCCGGCACGCTCTCCGGCAATCCGGTGGCGATGGCGGCGGGCCTGGCGATGCTGGAGCTGATCCAGGCACCCGGCTTCCACGACAAGCTGGCCGCCCGCACGCGCCTGCTCTGCGACGGCTTGCAGTCGGTGGCCGATGGCGAAGGCGTCGCGTTCAGCACCAACCGCGTGGGCGGCATGTTCGGCCTGTTCTTCAGCGCCGAAAAAGTGCGGAGCTACGCGCAGGCGACGGCAGCGGACGTGGCGCTGTTCAACCGCTTCTTCCACGGCATGCTGAAGCGTGGCGTGTACCTGGCGCCATCGGCGTTCGAAGCCGGCTTCATGTCCAGTGCGCACACCGAGCAGGACATCGCCGACACGCTGGAAGCCGCGCGCGGCGCCCTGCGCGACGCGAAGGGCTGATTCACCAGCTGCCGGTGTTCGGCATCGACGTCCACGGCTCGCGTGGCGGCAGATGGCCTTCCTGCAGCAGCTCGATCGAGATCAGGTCGGGCGAGCGCACGAAGGCCATGTGGCCGTCGCGCGGCGGGCGGTGGATGATGCAGCCCATCGCCTGCAGGCGCGCGCAGGTGGCGTAGATGTCCTCGACGCGGAACGCGAGGTGGCCGAAGTTGCGCGCCGAACCGTAGTCTTCCTGCGAGCCCCAGTTCCAGGTCAGCTCGATCTCGGCCTCCGGGCTGTCCGGCGCGGACAGGAACACCAGGGTGTACTTGCCTTCCGGCACTTCCTTGCGGCGCACCTCGCGCAGGCCGAGGCCTTCGCAATAGAAACGCAGCGAGGCGTCGAGATCGCGCACGCGCACCATGCTGTGCAGGTATTTCATCGGAATGCTCCTGATCGGCGGGCCGTGGCGAGAGTCTCGACTCAGCCTGCCACAAAGTCGTTCAAGGCCGCGTGCAGGCGCGCAAGACCGTCGGCCAGTTCTTCATCGCTGATCGTCAGTGGCGGCACGAAGCGCAGCACGTCGGGCCCGGCCTGCAACAGCAGCAGGCCATGCGCGGCGGCGTGATCGAGGATCGCCCCCGCCTCGCCCTTGTAGGCGTCGGCCAGCACCGCGCCGATCATCAGGCCGCGACCGCGCACCTCGGCGAATACCGGCAACTCGCGATTGATCCGCGCCAGACCGGCGCGCAGGTCGTTCGCCTGCCGCTCCACGTTCATCAGCACCGCCGGCGAAGCCAGCTTGGCCAGCGCGACGCGGGCCACCGCGGCCGCCATCGGGTTGCCGCCGAAGGTGGTGCCGTGTGCACCGTACTGCATCACTTCGGCCACCTTCGGGCCAGCCAGCATCGCACCGATCGGAAAACCGCAGCCGAGCGCCTTGGCCAGGGTCACGATGTCCGGCGTGACGTCGTCATGCGCGTGCGCGAACAGCGTTCCGGTGCGGCCCATGCCGCACTGGATCTCGTCCAGCACCAGCAGCGCATCATGCTGATCGCACAGCTCGCGGACGCGCTTGAGGAAACCCGGTGCGGCCGGCAGCACGCCGCCCTCGCCCTGCACCGGCTCCAGCATCACGGCGGCGATGTCGCCCGCTGCGAACGCCGCCTCCAGCGCGGCGACATCGTTGAAATCCGCATAGCCGAACCCCGCCGGCAACGGTTCGTAGCCCGCCTGGTACTTCGGCTGCGCGGTGGCGGTGACCGTGGCCAGCGTGCGGCCGTGGAACGATCCCCTGAACGTGAGGATGCCGCGCTGCTCCGGCGCGCGCCCCTTCGACGCCGCCCACTTGCGCACCAGCTTGATCGCCGCCTCGTTCGCCTCGGCGCCGGAGTTGCACAGGAACACGCGCTCGGCGAAATGCGAGGCGCGCACCAGCTCCTCGGCCAGCCGTAGCGGCGGCTCGGTGTAGAACACATTGCTGCTGTGCCACAGCTTCTGCGCCTGCGCCACCAGTGCGTCGAGCAGGTCCGGGTCCTGGTGGCCGAGCGCGTTCACCGCGATGCCGGCGCCGAAGTCCACATAGTCGCGCCCTTCGGTATCCCACACCCGCGCGCCCTTGCCATGGTCGAGCACCAGCTCGCGCGGCTTGTATACCGGCAGCCAGTAGCGCTTGCCGAGTTCGATCAGGGCCGAGGGTTGTTCGTGCATGGTGGTTCTCGAGGTGGCGGCGCGGGCCGCTGGAGGGACGACAGGTGCTGCGTGGCGCGCATCGTAGAGCCACGCCGCGGCCATGCACAATCGCGCCTGCCGGTAGTAGCACCTGCCGACGGACTGTATCGCCCGCGTTACAACCCGTCGCAACGCAGTCGCGGCGCACCGCCCCGCGCACGCCGCCGCCCGACGTGGATCACCGGTGTATCCGCGACGACACAACGACGCCGCGGCGCGAACCTGCCCAATCGCCGCAAACCGCGCCGCGACGCGCTCCGTCGCGAATGGCACGCAGATCGCTCCACGACAGGGGACCCCTGCAGAGGCGCACCCCTGTATCCGTGTCATCGTCGTCGCTACGCCAGCAGCTCGAGCGGCACGCACGGCGCCAGCCTGTCCCGCAACGCGTTCCAGAACGCCTCGGGCAACATCGGCACGAACATGACCTGCGGCCCCCGCAACCTGCAGGCGAGCAGTCTGGCGCTCGCCATGGCGCAACCGGGCGCCATCGCGCCGCCGTCGGGTGGTGGCGAGCAGTAGTCAAGAGCCGCGCAAGCGGCGAACGAGGGCGGTAACCCGGCAGTCCTGTAGCCGGGCAGCACTGGAACCCCCCGACCCGTCCCCTGCGGGCCGGGGGACTTCCTTCGCCAGGGAATGAAGACACGGGAATCGACGACGCGGACTGCAGCGTCACCTTCAAGATTCCCTGCATGCCCTTCAAGATTCCCTACATGCCCTGAGTCACCGGCGGTCTGGGGGCGCTCACACCTGCGACGGGTCGTCCGGCGCGAAAGGGTGGAACGTTGCCGCGCAGCCCATCCAGTTCCAGCCGGTGCTTCTTGCACAGGCGATACACGGTGACCCGCGACACGTTGAGCCGCCGTGCGCATTCGCTGATGTTGTAGCGGCTTTCGCGCAGGCAGTTCAGCACCGCCTCGCGCTCGGCCGCAACGCGCGTCAGGCCGAGGCTGGAACGAAGCGGGGCGGCGAACTGCGCATCGGGCAGGTCGAGATCGGCCGCGCTGATCAGCGTGACCCTCGGCGACGACCGCGGCACGCTGCACGCGATTGATCAGCTCGCGCACGTTGCCGGGCCAGCCGAATCCGCGCATGGCCAGCCGCGCACTGCCGCTGAACGTGCGGGCACGGCCGGGGTGGCGCAGACGGAACGCGTCCAGGAACTTCTGCGCGAGCAGTTCGATGTCGCCCTGCGCGTTCGCGCAGCGCCGGCATGCGCAGGCGCAGCACGTTGAGCCGGTAGTACAGATCCTCGCGGAAGCTGCCCTGCGCCACCGCCGATTCCAGGTCCACATGCGTGGCGGCGAGCACGCGCACGTCCAGCTCTATCGGCTGGCTCGAACCCACCCGCACCAGGGTGCCTTCCTGCAACAGACGCAGCAGGCTGGTCTGGGCATCGAGCGGCAGGTCGCCGATCTCGTCGAGGAAAACCGTGCCGCCGCAGGCGGCCTCGAAATGCCCGATGCACCGCGCATTTGCGCCGGTGAAGGCGCCACGCTCCTGGCCGAACAGTTCGGACTGCACCAGGTTCCACGGCAACGCACCGCAATTGATGGTGACGAAGGGCCGCTCGCAACGCTCGCATCCTGCGCCCCGGTTACTGCAAAAGTGTGATGCGCGTCACGCAATATACTCCCGGGGAAATGGGCAACATGTGAAAAAACAAGATCTTCTGGACGATCGCCTGGAAGGGGACGGCGCCTGCGGATATAGGCGAGCCACCTTGGTCGTTGCCGGATTTCGCCCTGGTTGCCGGAGCCGGGCTTTCAGTCCAGGAACAGGTCCGGCAGCAGCGGCGTGCCCGGCTGCACGGCATAGCCGTCGAAATCGCTGACCCCCGCCTCGCGCAGGATCTCTTCGTCGATCGCGAAATGGCCGGTGTAGTCGCGCGCCGGACGGATCAGGATCGCGTGGGCGGCGTCGGCCACGATCTCCGGCTTGCGGCATTGCTCGACCTTCACGCCGTCGATCATGCCGATCGCCGCAGTGGCGATCACCGTGCGCGGCCACAACGCGTTCACCGCGATGCCGAGCGGCGCAAATTCCGGGCTCATGCCGAGCACGCACAGGCTCATGCCGTACTTGGCGATGGTGTAGGCAGTGTGCGGCGCAAACCATTTCGGATCGAGATTCGGCGGCGGCGACAGCATCAGCACGTGCGGGTTGGCCGCCTGCTTCAGGTACGGCAGGCAACTGCGGGTGACCAGGAAGGTGCCGCGGGTATTGACCTGCTGCATCAGGTCGTAGCGTTTCATCGGCGTGTCGGCGGTACCGGCCAGCCAGATCGCGCTGGCGTTGTTCACCACGATGTCGATGCCACCGAAACGTTCGGCCGCCTGGGCGGCGGCGGCCACGACCTGCCCTTCCTCGCGGATATCCACCTGCAGCGCCAGCGCCTTGCCGCCGGCCGCCTCGACCGCCGCCGCCGCGGTGTGGATGGTGCCGGGCAGCTTCGGATTCGGCACGCCACTCTTGGCCGCGATCACGACGTTCGCGCCGTCGCGCGCAGCGCGCAGCGCGATCGCCAGGCCGATGCCGCGCGAGGCGCCGCTGATGAACAAGGTCTTGCCGGCAAGGCTGGCCATGCGCGTCACTCCATCACGGATGCGAGAGAAACCCGGCCAGTGTAAGGCCCGCCGGCACGTTCATGGCTTCTGGAAACGCGGCAGGATGTCGCGCAACTCGGCCAGCCGTTGCACCGGGTCATTCAGTTCGAGCATGCGCTGCTGTTCGCCGACGTCCAGCGGCAACA
>CAVPQF010000120.1:0-8722 GCA_963707225.1 uncultured Gammaproteobacteria bacterium | reverse complement strand
GCCCGAGCACGTAGCCGTAACCGGCCGCCAGCTCGGCGATTTGCGGCGCCAGGATCGCCGCCAGCGGCGCGGCGTTCTGGGCGTGGGCGTTCTTCAGCACCCGGCTCACACCGCCCAGCGTCGCCGCCTGTGCGCACACGCCATCCAGCCCGGCACCGTCGGCACCCGACACCAGCACGTCGACGCCCTCGGCACCCAGATCCGCGCAGCAGGCCAGCACCTTGGCGGTGCCGGCGTTCAATTTGGCGCCGTCGTGTTCGGCAATCAGCAATACCTTGGCCATCAGATCAGTCCCCGCCCCTGCAATTCCGTTACCAGTTCTTCAACCGTCTTTACCTTGATGCCGGCACCGCGCGCCGGTGGCGGGCGCACCGCGCCCGGTTCCAGGCGCGGCACGTCGTCAAAGTTATTTATGCTTATGGCGGGAAAATTCATTCTTTTTAATTAAAAAATTAATTTAAACTGAAAAATAAAAAAACGAATATTCAAACCAAAGTGAAAATTCGAGAGATCTAGACATATTTTGGAACTCAAATTTTATTTTGGCGGGCTTTTTTTATTTTTTGGAGGGAAATCCCAAGATGAGAGCAATTTTAAGAAAGATAGAAATGCAAGAGATTATTGCATATTTACAGAGTGGAGCGTTTCCAGCCGAGATGGAACGAAGGAACCAACAGTCTTTCATAAGAAAGGCTAATTTATACTTTTTGAGAAGTGAGCAACTTTTCAGAGTTGACAAAGACAACCAGCTAGAAGTTGTTGCTGATGACGATTTTGAAAGACAAAGAGAAATATTCAATCAGCTACATTTACCGGGTCACATTGGCATGACTGCAATGTACCATGCAGTTTCCCGTAGATATATGGGATTTAAGCGAGCAAGAATCGATGATCTGGTTAGATCTTGCGAGGCATGCCAGCGGTATCAGCCTCTTAAATGACAAGAGCCAATTCGCCCGATAACTGCTAATTTGCCCTGGGAGCGCATTCAAATCGACTGTATTGATTTGCGGCTTCAGGCAGAGGATAATGATGGTAATGGATGAGCGCGAGGCGCAGTCGCTGAAGGCGCCGATGGACCGCCTGCTGCAGCACACCTTCGCGGTGGCCAAGCGGGTGCGCACGGACACCCGCATCGGCGCGCACACGGTGTCGGTCGCGTTCACCGCGGTGCGCCTGGCCGAGCAGGTGTTCACCGACCTGAAGCACGCCTGCGTGCTGCTGATCGGCGCCGGCGACACCATCGAACTGGCCGCGCGGCACCTCGCCGAGAAGCAGGTGCGCCGGCTGATCGTGGCCAACCGCACGCCGGAGACCGCGCAGGAACTGGCCGGCCGCCACGGCGGCTACGCGATCGCGCTGGCCGACCTGCCGCAGCACCTGGCCGAAGCCGACATCGTGATTTCCTCCACCGCCGCGCGGCAGCCGATCGTGACCCGCGCGATGGTCGAGCAGGCGATGGCCGCGCGCAAACGCAAGCCGATGTTCATGGTCGACATCGCGGTGCCGCGCGACATCGAGGCCGGCGTGGGCGAGCTGCCCGACGTCTACCTCTACGGCATCGACGACCTGCGCCAGGTGATCGACGACAACCTGCGCTCGCGCGCCGCCGCCGCGCACGAGGCCGAGGCGATCATCGACCTGCAGGTGGGGCGCTACATGGCCTGGCGCCGCGCGCTGACCCTGAAGAACCCGGCCGTCGACATGCGCCAGCACGCCGAGGTCTATCGCGACGAGGTGCTGGTCAAGGCCCGCGCGATGCTGGCCCACGGCAAGTCGCCCGACGAGGCGCTGGCCTTCCTCGCCAACACGCTGACCAACAAGCTGCTGCACCACCCCAGCGCGCGCCTGCGCGAAGCGGCGCTCTCCGGCGATCTCGACCTGCTGCACGCGGCCGGCCGGCTGTACGGGCTGGATCAAGAAGTGAGTGGAGAGGAGTGAGAAAATAGAGAAAGCCGCACCCAGCTACTCTCGTTTCTCACTCCTCTCCACTCACTCCTCTATCCATGACCCCATCGATCCGCCGCAAGCTCGAGGCACTGGCCGAGCGCCATGAGGAAATCGGCCTGCTGCTGTCGCAACCCGAGGTGCTCGGCGACAACACGCGCTTCCGCGAACTGTCGCAGGAATACGCCCAGCTCGAACCGGTCGCCGCCTCGCTGCGCGAGCACGACCAGGCCGAGCGCGAGCTGGCCGAGACCCGCGCGATGCTGGACGATCACGAGCTGCGCGAGATGGCGGTCGACGACGTGCGCCGGCTGGAGCAGCGCCTGCGCGACCTCGACGACGAACTGCAGCTCCTGCTGCTGCCGAAGGACCCGCGCGACGAGGCCAACCTGTACCTCGAAGTGCGCGCCGGCACCGGCGGCGACGAAGCGGCGATCTTCGCCGGCGACCTGCTGCGCATGTACCTGCGCTACGCCGAAAGCCGCCGCTGGCACGTCGAGATCCTCAGCGAGCACGAAGGCGAACACGGCGGCTACAAGGAAGTCGTGGCGCGCATCGAGGGCAAGGGCGCGTACTCGCGGCTGAAGTTCGAATCCGGCACGCATCGCGTGCAGCGCGTGCCGGAAACCGAGTCGCAGGGGCGCATCCACACCTCGGCGGCGACCGTGGCGATCCTGCCGGAACTGGACGAGATCGACGAGATCGAGATCAACCCGGCCGACCTCAAGGTCGACACCTTCCGCGCCTCCGGCGCCGGCGGCCAGCACGTCAACAAGACCGACTCGGCGATCCGCATCACCCACCTGCCCACCGGCACCGTGGTGGAGTGCCAGGAAGAGCGCAGCCAGCACAAGAACCGCGCCCGCGCGATGAGCCTGCTGAAGGCGCGCCTGCTCGACGAGGCGCAGGGCAAGCAGAGCGCGGCGCAGGCGCAGGAACGCCGCCTGCAGGTCGGCTCCGGCGACCGCAGCCAGCGCATCCGCACCTACAACTACCCGCAGGGCCGGATCACCGACCACCGCATCAACCTCACCCTGTACCGCCTGCCCGAGATCATGCAGGGCGACCTGGGCGAACTGATCGACACGCTGACCCGCGAACACCAGGCCGACCTGCTGCAGGCACTCGGCAGCGCCTGAACCTCGCCGTCACGGCAGGCTGGATTACCCTGCCCCTTTGTCGTCATTCCGGCGAAGGCCGGAATGACGAGGTTGAGATGACGCGAGACAAGGTTGAGAGGCCTGGAGGCGGAACACCCATGAGCAAGCGCTACCGCAACGCGATGAAGGAACTGCAGCTCGACCTGATTCGGCTGCAGCACGCCCTGCGCAGCAGCGGCAAGCGACTGCTGGTGATCTTCGAAGGCCGCGACGCCGCCGGCAAGGGCGGCACCATCAAGGCCATCACCGAGAGCCTGGACACCCGCGGCTACCGCATCGTGGCCCTGCCCAAACCCGGCGAGGCCGAAGCCAGCCAGTGGTACTTCCAGCGCTATGTCGCCCACCTGCCCGGCGCCGGCGAATTCGTGCTGTTCGACCGCAGCTGGTACAACCGCGCGGTGGTGGAGCCGGCGATGGGCTTCTGCAGCAGCACGCAATGCGAAGCCTTCCTCGACGCCGTGCCGGCGTTCGAGAAGCTGCTCGCCGACGACGGCATCATCCTCATCAAGTACTGGCTGGCGGTGGACCAGGCCGAGCAGGAAAAACGCTTCGCCGAGCGCGCCGACGATCCGCTGAAACGCTGGAAGCTCTCGCCGGTGGACCGGGTCGCACGGCAGAAGTACGCCGAGATGGGCCGGCTGCGCGACGTGATGATCGAGCGCACGCAGCGCGATCACGCGCCGTGGTTCGTGGTCGATTTCAACGACCAGAAGCGCGGCCGGATCAACCTGATCCGCCACCTGCTGCAACAGCTGCCGCTACACGACGAGCCGGCCCCCGCGGTGAAGCTGCCCCGGCTCAAGGGCAAGCCGAAGACCGAGCACGTCACCAGCCAGGCGTCGTGGGTGCCCGACACGTTCTAGCCGGTGTGGAAACCGTGCAGATCCTGCCCCGGCGAGTCTTCGCGGCTGACCGCCTCGACGCGCGCCGCGGGTGGTCCCCGCCACAGCCAGCGCTCCAGCGCATCGAGCGCCTCCGACGTGCCGCAGGCCAGCACCTCGACGCTGCCATCGCGCCGGTTCCTCGCATGGCCGGCCAGGCCGAGCGCCAACGCCTGCTCGCGGGTACTGGCGCGATAGCACACGCCCTGCACCCGGCCGCTGACGATGAACCGCGCGGTCGGCATCACTTGGCTCCGATCAGGTCCTTCAGCGACGCTTCCGTCACCAGCCCCACGATGTGTTTCGCCACCTTGCCATCGGGGCCGATCAGGTAGGTGGTGGGCAGGCCGCGCGGTTCGTCGAAATCCTTCGGCGGCTGGTCCAGACTGACCTGGGCGATCGGGTACACCACCGGGTGCTTGGCCAGGAATGCCTTGATGTCGGCCGGCTCGCTGTCCTCGTAGGCCAGCCCGATCGCCACCACGTTCTTGTGCGCGGCGACGAAGCGCGAGATGTCCGGCATCTCCTTGATGCACGGCACGCACCAGGTCGCCCAGTAGTTGACGATCACCCACTTGCCGCGCTGCGCGGCCAGGTCGAACGTCTTGCCATCCAGCGTGGTGACGTGCAGGGTCGGCTGCGCCGGCATTGCCGCCTGCGCAGGCATGGCAAACGCGAGCGCCACGGCCAGCACGGCCGCCGGGCGGGACAGGAAGGAGAACAAGGTCATGCGGGGAGTTCCTCGGTGTCAGCCGCCGGGCCGGCGGCGGGGGGATAGATCTGGTCGAGCCGGGCACCCAGCTTCGCCTGCAGCGCGGCGGCCAGTTCGGCCAGCATCGCCAGCAACTCCGGCGGCAGCGCGATGCCCAGCGCGGCCGCCTCTTCCGCCGGCTGCAGCGGCAGACGGTAGCTGGAATGCCGGTACACGCGCAGCAGGTCGGTACTGTCCAGGCTGCGGCACAGCAGCCAGCCGCCGGCTTCGCCACGCTGGATCAGGTCGGCCTGCTGCAGGTCGTCGAAGTAGGTGGCGATCAGCGCGCTGCGCAGGTACGGCTCGCGCACGCGCAGGTCGGCCGGGTCCACGCAGTCGCCGCGGCGCTGGGCCTCGACGAAGTGCCGCAGCACCACCAGCAGCCCGAGGAACTCGGCGCCTTCGGGCAGCGTCTGCATCGGTGCGTGGTATTCGAACGCGGACGCCGAGGCGGCGATCGACGCGGCCAGGATCACGATCACCCACGACAGGTAGATCCACAGCAGGAAGATCGGGATCGCCGCCAGCACGCCGTAGATCTGCTGGTAGGTCTGCGCCTGCTGCACGAACTGGCCGAAACCCCAGCGCGCGATCTCGAACAGCACCGCGCCGAGCAGCGCGCCGATCGCCGCGTCGCGGCGCGACACCTTGCAGTTCGGGATCACCGCATACATCAGCCACAGCGTGAAGAACGTCACCGCGAACGGCAGGACGCCCAGCAGGCTCTGCGCAACGCCGCCAAGCTGGTCGGCGGCATTGTGCAGCAGCGGCGCCGCAGTCACGTACGAGGTCACCGCGATGCCGCCGACCACCAGGATCGGCCCCAGCGTCAGCGCCGCCCAGTACAGCAGCAGGCGCGAGCCCCAGCTGCGCGGCTGGTGCACGCGCCAGATCCGGTTCAGCCGGTCCTCGATGCTGATCATCATCGACAGCGCGCTGAACAGCATCACCAGGATGCTGATGCCGGTGAGCTTGCTGGCGTTCGCCGCAAACCCCAGCATGGTCGCCTGCACCGCCTCGCCGGTCGACGGCACGAAATTGTTGAACACGAAATTGATCAGCGTGTCGCGCGCCGGCTGGAACATCGGGAACGCCGAGAACATCGCGAACACCGCCACGGTCAGCGGCACCAGCGAGACCAGGGTGGTGTACGACAGCGCACCCGCCGTCTCGAAACACTTGTCGTCGACGAAGCGCTGCCAGATGAAGCGGCTGAAGCTCTTCGTGCGTTCGCGGTTGAAGCGCCGGATCATCGCATTCCTTTCGCTGGTGGCCCGGGCGGACCACCAACATCGTGGGTACCGGCCGGTACACTAGCGTATTGGCTGTGAATGCCTCAAACGCACGAGTCGACGCCACATGAATCACGAGATCCTGGTCCTGTACTACAGCCGCAGCGGCCACACCGCCCAGCTGGCGCGCCTGATCGCCCGCGGCATCGAGGAAGTGCCCGGCATGCGCGCGCGCCTGCGCCAGGTGCCGCCGGTGGCGCCGGTGACCGAAATCGCGCAGCCGCCCGAGCCCGAGGACGGCGCGCCGTACGTGCAGAAGCAGGACCTGCTCGACTGCGTCGCACTCGCCATGGGCAGCCCCACCCGCTTCGGCAACATGGCCGCGCCGCTGAAACATTTCCTCGACACCACCGGCGCCGAATGGGCCAGCGGCGCGCTGGTCGGCAAGCCGGCGGCGCTGTTCACCTCCACCAGCACCATGCACGGCGGCCAGGAATCCACCTTGCTCTCGATGGCGCTGCCGCTGCTGCATCACGGCATGCTGCTGCTCGGCGTGCCGTACACCGAGCCGGCGCTGACCGCCACGCAAAGCGGCGGTACCCCGTACGGCGCCAGCCACGTCACCGGCGCCAAGGGCGACAACCCGATCACCGAACACGAACGCGAACTGGCCCGTGCGCTGGGCCGCCGCCTGGCCGACGTGGCCCGCCGCCTGGCGAATACGCCATGACCGCCGCCACGCGCGCGCCGATCCTGCCCGTCTATCGCGTCGGCCTGGCCGCCTGGGCCTTGCTGGTCGTGCTGCAACTCGCCTGGCACGCCTGGCTGGTGCCGCCGCAGAGCCTGCCGCTGACCCTGCTGCTGGCGATCACCGTCGTCCCGCTGCTGCTGCCCCTGTTCGCCCTGCGCGACGTGCGCCGCGCCCTGCTCTGGGTCGGCATCCTCAGCCTGTTCTACTTCTGCCACGGCGTATCCGAGGCATGGAGCTCGGCGGGCGAACGCTGGCTGGCGATCGCGGAAATCGTGCTGACCGTGCTGCTGATCGCGGCGCTGGGCGCCGGGGTGAAGCGACGGAAGCCCACGCCGCCAACGCGCGATTGACCGGCGGCGTCACGCCTGACCATTGATAAGTGAACCTGACCCCGTTCGGTGGCCGAAAATCGCATGGGTGGCGCCTGCGCCGGGGAGTGGCTTTCGATGATGCCAGCGCGACGCGCCGAATGCCCGCATGCCTATACTCGGCACCTCGACTCTGGACGGAGCGCACCATGGCCTTCCTGCAGGATCCACCGCATCTTCCTCACCCGTATCGCAGCGACCGCACGCTGCTGGCCCTGCTCGATCGCGCGCTGCCCGCCGGGCGCCGCGCGGCGCTGGACGCCGACCTCGACGCACTGGGCGACTACGCGCAGATGGCGTGGCATCGCGTGAACATGACGACACGGCGCAAGCCGGTGCTGACGCAGTGGGATGCGTGGGGGCGGCGGGTCGACCGCATCGAACTCACGCCGGCCTGGCAGGAAGGCGCGGCGCTGACGACGCGGCATGCCGTGCTCGCTGCCGGTCATGGCGACAGCGAACATGCGCGACTGGAGGAGTTCGCCCGTGTCTACCTGTATCACCTTGCCAGCGAGTTCTATACCTGCCCGCTGGCGATGACCGACGGTGCCGCCACCGCGCTCAAGGCCTCCGGCAATCGCGAGCTGATCGAGCGCGCGCTGCCGCATTTCCTCAGCCGCGACGCTTCGACCTTCTGGCTCAGCGGCCAGTGGATGACCGAGAACACCGGCGGCTCCGACGTGGGCCACACCGAAACCGTCGCGCGGCAGGATGCCGCCGGGCAATGGCGACTGTACGGGCGCAAGTGGTTCAGCTCGGCGGTGGTCGGCGAGGCGGCGCTGGCGCTGGCGCGGCCCGAAGGCACGGCGGCCGCTGGCACCGCGGCGCTGGCGTTGTTCTACGTCGAGACGATGGACGGCGCGCGTCGCAGGCCGGAACTGGTGATCGATCGCCTGAAGGACAAGCTCGGCACGCAGGAACTGCCCACCGCGGAAATCCATCTCGATGGCCTGCCCGCCTGGCCGCTGGGCGAGCTTGCCAACGGCGTGCGCCAGGTGGCGCCGATGCTCAACGTCACGCGCAGCTGGAATGCGATCTGCGCGGTCGCCAGCATGGCCCGCGCGATCGCCCTGGCGCGCGACTTCGCCGAGCGCCGGCGCGCGTTTGGCCGTCGGATAATCGAGCAGCCGCTGCACGCGCAGACGCTGGCCGATATGCAGGCCGAGTTCGAGGGCGCGTTCGCGCTGGCGTTCGAGATTGCGCACCTGTTGGGCCGGGTCGAGCACGGCGCAGCGCAGCCGCATACAACGTAGCCGCCCTCCGGAGCCGCATCGTCATCGCGAAGGCTGCCACCATCGCGGACTGGGATCAGTTGCAGCCCTACTTGAACTCGGGCGCCTCCTGGACCTTCTCCATGTGAACGGGCCAGCGCTACTTCGGCCGGATCGAGCGGGGTTCAGATCCTGGTCGGCGGCTTCAACGACCAGAAGATCACGGCCTCCATGAAGTTCATCACCCCGACCACTGCGGGGAACGAGAACCTGGCGCTATGTGCCGGTTCTACACGAACCAGTCGGGGTACGCGACCTACTACTACGCTCGGCAGCACAAGGGCGTGTTCCGGCTGCAGAAGGTCGTGGACGGGACGTTCACGATGCTCTTGTCCGCCTCTTGCCCCGCACACGCTGGCTC
>CAVPQF010000119.1:0-7016 GCA_963707225.1 uncultured Gammaproteobacteria bacterium | reverse complement strand
CAAAAACGGCACCGTTTCCGGCGTCGGGATGATTCGGTCAGCTGCGCCCGCCGCCCCGATACCGCAATGGCATCGGACAAACAGCGGCCCAACCGTTACGATGAAAGGGAGTCGCGACCGGCCGCCCGAAGGCACCGGAGCAATCCTCGCCGACGTTACGGGCGGGCATTCGACCCGATCCAGACTTCGATGGGCAGAATGTAGCGCCTGTCGAGTATCCTATTTAAGCAGGTTTTTTTCAATGCAGACGGCAACTTCCCATGACGCACCTCACGGTGTACGTCAAGTCGAGATCGGCCCCGAGCGGGACGGACAGCGCATCGACAATGCGCTGGTGACCCTGCTCAAAGGCGTGCCCAAGAGCATGATTTACCGGCTTTTGCGTACCGGCCAGGTACGCGTGAACGGCAAGCGGGCGAAGCCGGATACCCGTCTCGCTGATGGTGATACGCTGCGGATTCCCCCTGTACGGGTGGCGGAGCGGCCGGAAGGTCGTGCGCCGGCCAGCGGCCTGGTGGCATCCGTGGCCGATGCGGTCATTTTCGAGGACAAGCACTTCCTGGTCATCGACAAACCCGCCGGCGTGGCCAGCCACGGTGGCAGCGGGGTCAGCCATGGCGCGATCGAGCTGCTGCGTGCGGCGCGGCCACAGGAACACCTGGAACTGGTGCACCGGCTCGACCGCGATACCAGCGGCGTGCTGGTGTTTGCACGCACCCGGGCCGGGCTGACCGGCCTGCAGGCGGCGATCCGCGCCGGCGAGGTCATCAAGCAGTACCTGTGCCTGATGCTCGGTCACCCGTCCAAGGCGAAATTCGACGTCAACGCGCCATTGCTGAAATCGGTCATGCAGGGCGGCGAGCGGATGGTGCGGGTGGCCGACAGCGGCAAGCCATCACTGACGTTTTTCCGTGAGATGGAACAATACCCCAGCGCCCGCCTGATGCAGGCCACGCTGGGCACCGGCCGCACCCACCAGATCCGCGTGCATGCGGCACACATTGGCCACCCGCTGGCCGGCGATCCGAAATACGGCGATCGCGAGATGAACAAGCGCTTCCGCGAGATGGGCCTGAACCGGATGTTCCTGCACGCTTCGCACATGAGCTTCGACCTGGACGGGCGCGCTTACAGCTTTTCCGCGCCCTTGCCGGACGACCTGAAGGATTTCCTCGACGTGCTGTCGGTGAAAGGCAAGCGGCTGCTCTGGATGAAGGAAAAGTCGCGCACCGACTTCTGATCAGCGCGCCAGCAGGGCCTCGACTCGTGCGGCGCAGATGAAGTCGTTCAGCGACAGTCCGCCAACGTCGTGGGTCGACCACAACACCTGGCAATGGCCGTAGCCGGCTTCGAGATCCGGGTGATGGTCCTCCTGATTGGCCATGAAGCCCACCGCGTTGATGAAGCCCAGCGTGTGATGGAAGTCGGCAAACCTGAAGTCCTTGACGATGGCCGCGCCGTCACCGCGCAACTGCCAGCCCGACGGCAGCTGTTGCAACAGCTCGGCCACCTGCGCGCCGCCCAGCGCGTGTTCCTTGCCCTTGCGCGGTTGGCAGTGCTGGCTGGCCAGATCGTTCACGTTCATGAGATCTCCGTCGAGGCTGAAAGTCTGAAGACGCGAAGCGTCGAAGTTGTGTGCGCAAAAGTCAAAGCGCACATGAAAGCCGAAACAGTACTAAAATGGTGCTGTTTCGCCGGCAAGGCTTTGCCGGCATCTGTTTGGTGATACTGGAGCCTGCATGATCGACATTTCCGAACGCGCGCAGCAGCATTTTCTGCGGCTTCTCTCGCAGCAGGGCATCGACGGGCTGGGCATCCGCCTGCGAGTGACCTCGCCGGGCACGCCGGCGGCCAACTGCGAACTGGAATTCTGCGAACCCGCGGATCTGGCCGGTGGGGAGTGGACGATCGAGTGTGCCGGCTTCGACTTCCATGTCGACGGCGCCAGCGCCAGTTGGCTGGACCACGCCAGTATCGATTTCGAGCCGAATGCCACCGGCGGCCAGCTCAACATCCGTGCGCCGAAGATCAAGGGCGATGTGCCTGGCGCCGAGGCAGGCCTGATCGAGCGCGTGCGCTACGTGCTGGAGGCGGAGATCAACCCGAAGCTGGCCTCGCACGGCGGCCGGGTCAGCTTGCTGGAGATCGACGCCGGTGGTGCGGTGCTGTTGCAGTTCGGCGGCGGCTGCCACGGCTGCGGCATGGTCGACGTGACGCTGAAGCAGGGCGTGGAAAAGACCTTGCGCGAGCGGGTGCCGGAAATCACCGCGGTACGCGACGCGACCAATCACGCCGTCGGCGAAAAGCCTTACTACAGCAAGGCCGAGGGCAAGTCGGCCATTGCCTGAACCAGCTCCGGATCGCGCAAAGACAAAGACCCGCCGAAGCGGGCCTTTGTTTTCCTGCAACGCGGCAGCGGGTTTACTTGTCGCCGCTGATATGGCCCTTCAGTGTGTCGAGTTTGCTCGGCAGCCCGGAGAAATACGTGGCGACGTCCTCGATGTCCTGGTCGGACAGCGTGGCTACCATGCCTTTCATGATCGGATTATTGCGCTGGCCGTCCTTGTATTCGTGCAGCACGCGCTGCAGATACAGGTTGTACTGGCCAGCGAGGCGCGGGTACTGGGGATCGATCGAATTGCCGTCGACACCGTGGCAGGCGAAGCAGGTGGCCGCCTTCTGCTTGCCGTTCTCGGCGTTGCCGGTGGCAAGCAACTGGGTGGAAGCGAACGCCAGGATGGCGCCGAATGAAAGCAGGGTAATCGCACGTTTCATGCGGGAAGTCCTTGGCAGCTTACTTGGCGAGACTGGAAAGATAGGCGGCAATGTTCCGGATGTCCGTCGCGGACAGGCTCTGTGCCTGCGCATCCATGGTCGGGTGCTTGCGATCGCCGCTCTGGTAACCCTGCAGCGCATTGACGATGTACTGCTCGTTCTGGCCGGCGATCTTCGGCACCGGGTATTGCGGGTAGGCATTGGTGTAACCGGGCACCCCATGGCAACCAGCGCACGTATAAACGAGTTTGCGTCCGGCAGCCTTGTCGCCCTCGGCATGAACGCTGGTGGCGGCGAAGAGGGCTGTGGCCACGGCCAGGCCAAGCAATTGCAATCGAGTCATCGAGATCATTCCCACGAGTGCGACGGGTACAGGGTCATGTAAGCCACCAAGTATAGACGTTGCTTTAACGCGTGAACAACACTCCGCTCAGGCGTGGTCAATGTTTGCGCAGCACATCGGCGACTCATGTCGACTGCATCGGCCGACATTGCTGTTGTGACCATCGCCCCCATATACTGGCGTGGTCATATCGTTTCCCCGGGGGTGTCCTGGCTTCGACGGGGGTAGTGAGATGACTTGGTGCATGCCGAGGGGGCAGCTTTCCTCGTTAATCCAGCAGCAAACTCATAGTTGCCAACGACGACAACTACGCTCTCGCCGCTTAAGGCGTAAGCCCCGAACCCACTTGTGCTCATGCTCGTCGGTGTAGGGTCATTATCATGAGATCGCCGAACGCCGCCGCCTGGCGGCGCTAGGTCAAATCAATCAGGCTGGTTCCGCGGTGCGCTTCGCCCATCGTGCTTGTCGCGGAATGAGATCGAACGGTGAGCTAAGCATGTAGATCCGGGCATTTAACGCCTTCGGACGCGGGTTCGACTCCCGCCACCTCCACCATTACAAGCTCCAAAGCAGTCCAACGAAGGCCGGTAACCCTAGCAACAGCAAAGGTTCCGGCCTTTTTTGTGCCCGATACTGCCCGATCTAGTCCATTGCAATCTGGGGGCATCTGGGGGCAACATCGGGGGCAACAGTACCTATCCCTGTAAGGGTTGCCCCCATGACACTTTCCGACGTCACCATCCGCAAGGCCAAGCCAGCCGACAAGACCCAGCGTCTATTTGATGGTGGCGGGCTGTACTTGGAAGTCTCGCCAGCTGGGGGCAAGTGGTGGCGTTTGAAGTATCGGTTTGGGGGCAAGGAGAAACGTCTATCTCTCGGCACCTATCCCGACACTGGCCTAGCCGCAATACTGTTCAGATACGAAGCACCGGCACTGGCTGATGCCTCTGGTGGAGTAACTCGCCGCGATGGCGGACGTTGAAGTTGCTCATCTTGCGCTTGACGCCGCGCGGGTTGAAGTGACCCCGACTGCTGACGCAGCGGCCCTGAGCGATCGCGTCGAGCAGCGCATGACGCCACGCTGCCAGGCGCTCAGGGGGGAACGGCCGCAGCTTGCGGCATCTTGCGCTTGATCACGCGCACGGCGTGAGTGAAGCTCAAACGATCCGGATCGAGCCCTCTGGGCCAGGCGGCTTGCGCCATGAGCTGGCGCACGGCGAAGTGCGCCAGCAGCAAGCCCCACAGCTCCTGCTGCACCAACTCCGGCGTCTTGCTGCGCAGCACTGTGCTGTGGCCACGCAAGTGCGTCTTGAACTCGTCGAAGACGCCCTCGATCTCCCAGCGTTCGTGGTACAGCGCCGCCAACTCCAGGGCCGGGGCCGCCTGCGGATCGAGGAGGTTGGTCACCAGCCGGTAGTGGTCTTGCCCCGGCGTGGCCAGGCCCTGCAGCGCGTAGTCGATCACCCGCACCGTTTGTCCCGAGCACCGCGCGCGATCCGCGCTGTCGAAGACCGTGCTGAGGTAGGAGCCATCGGGCAACGCTTGCTGCACCGGCAACCCCAGGTTGGACTTGACCCGCCACGCCAACTTGGCGCCGCTGGCACAGGCGCTCTGCCAGAGCTTGAAGCCGTAGAAGTTGCGGTCAGCCAGCACCAGCATGTCCGCCGTGAGCTTGGCCGGCAGCAGCTCGGCGGCCAGGCTCTGTTCACTACGGCGGTAGGGGGCCACGCTGGCCGCCACCACCGCATGCGTGCCGCATTCCACCAAGCCCAGCACCCGTGCCTGCGGGAAAGCGGTCTCGCCACGCGAGGCGCCGGGGTAGCCAAAGAACGCGGCGTTGGCCGCCTCATCCGCCACGTCCAGGCAACTGCCATCCAGCGCCATGACGCGAAACCCCCGATACCAAGCCCCCGGCGCTTCCGGCGCGGCCAGCGGCCGCAGCACCCGTTCGGCCAGTCGACGCATCACCTCGGGCCCCAATCGGGTGCGCGCCTGCGAGATCGCCGACTTGCTGGCCTGCACCGCGCCCGCTTCGCCGCCGCCCAACCACTGCAGGCCTTCGCACACAACGCGCAGCACTTCCTCCAGGGGCGCCTCCCGCCACAGCGCCAGCGCCATGACGTAGTACACGACCGCCGGCGCCGGCAGCCGGCGCTCGCGCTGGCTGGCCTTGCCGGTGTCCGCCAACACCTCCTCGATCAGGGCGCGCGGACACACGCTGGCCAACACTCCCGCGCTGATCAGATGGGCAACGTCAACTTGCGCCGCCAGTGCCTTGCGAGTTCTCGCCATCGTTTCCGTCCATCGAAGCCTCGATGGAGCCCGATTGTGCACGAGAAACTTCTATCTGAACAGTATTGGGCCTAGCCGATGCCCGCGACAAGCGCGATGCTGCCCGCAAGTTGTTGGCCGCTGACGTCGATCCGGGCGAGCAACGCAAGGCCGTGAAAGCTGCCGGCGAAGATCGTGCGGCGAACAGCTTTGAAGTGGTGGCGCGCGAGTGGCACGCCAAGCAATCGGCAACATGGGTAGAACTCCACGCCAGCCGAATCATGTTGCGACTGGAGAATGATGTATTCCCGTGGCTGGGTAGCCGACCGATTGCCGACATTACCGCCAAAGAGTTGCTGGCTACCGTCAATCGCATTGTTGACCGGGGCGCAGTTGAGTCCGCGCATCGCGTGCTGCAAAACTGTGGGCAGGTCTTGCGTTACGCCATCGCCACCGGCCGCGCCGAACGTAATCCGGTTGCCGACCTGCGCGGAGCGTTGCCGCCAGTCAAGCAAACGCACCTTGCCGCCATCGTTGATCCGGTTGCTATCGGTGGCCTGCTTCGCGCGATGGATGCCTATAACGGCTCGTTGGTGACGAAGTGTGCGCTGCGACTGGCGCCGCTGGTATTCGTGCGACCGGGTGAGCTACGGCAAGCAGAATGGGCAGAGTTCGATCTGGACGGTGCGCAATGGAATATCCCCGCCGAGAAAATGAAGATGCGCGAGCCGCATCTGGTTCCGTTGGCACCGCAGGCTGTGGTGATCCTGCGCGAGCTGCATGCACTGACCGGAAAGGGGCGATATGTATTCCCCAGCGCACGCAGTCCGCAACGCCCCATGAGCAACAACGCTGTGTTGTCAGCATTGCGTCGCATGGGTTACGCCACCGACGAAATGAGCGGTCACGGTTTTCGGGCGATGGCGCGCACGGTTCTGGATGAGGTGCTGCACTTCCGGCCTGACTACATCGAGCACCAGCTAGCTCATGCCGTGAAAGACCCGAACGGACGCGCGTACAACCGTACCGCGCATCTGCCCGAACGTCGCAAGATGATGGCAGCGTGGGCGGACTATTTGGACACGTTGAAGGTGGGCGGCAACGTCGTACCGATGCAGCGCAAAGCAAGTTGATACTTTCAACGCAGCGCCTAGGCTGATCCCCGAAAACCGGGCACCTTCCCCGGCTGGCGCGGCACCCTTTGAAGGGCGTAGAGGTGCGCGCGTGTCCGTTAAAAATCCATCACCCGACGAGGATGTTGCTTTCGCCGTCCGCATTGATGAAAACGCGAAACGAATCGCCACTTCGTTGCGCGCTTCTGAGCAATTCCACGACCGAACATCGGCATTGGCAATGATTGCTCAAATGGAATCTGCGGGAGCGCGACAGATAGATTCAATGTCGCATGAAGAACTATGCACTTACGCGAAAAGCATGCAGGGGTTAGTGGCTCATCTTTCGACAATGCTCATGCACGCAGACGCAAACATGGCTGCCTTAGGCATTCGAGACAACGAAACCAAAAGCAAGTTGGCTGGAAGCGTTAAGAGACTGGGCGAAGCAGCAAATGATGCGACGGCTAAGAGCAAGCATGGCGTAATGAAAAAGCTAGCCAATGACCCTAATT
>CAVPQF010000118.1:0-4475 GCA_963707225.1 uncultured Gammaproteobacteria bacterium | reverse complement strand
CCAGCGTTCGAAACTGCGCCGGCGCTGGCGCAGCGAGGCCAGCCGGGCAGCCAGCGCCGATGCATCCTGGTGCACCACGCGGCCCAGTTCGCGCGCCATCGTGGCGAGGTCGGGGTGTGCGACGGCGGCATGCTCGAGCGCGATCGTGCGCAGGGTTTTCAAGGTGTGCTGATGCTTGCCCATGCGTGCAACCTGGCAGGGTGAATGGGCGCCAGTGGAGCATGCGCGTCGTTAAAGCCGCGTAAGCCGACGGCGTCAGCGCAAGCCCTTGCGCGGGCGTGCAAACGGGCCTCCGGGCGGCGTGGCGGCCGAGCGGAGGCCCGCCGCGGCAGCGCTATTCGCGCAGGTCGAACGTCACCGGCACCCGCGCCCATGCGCGCACCGCCTGACCGTTCAGCATCGCCGGCTGGAACCGCCATCCGGCCAGCACCTGCTCGGCGGCGCTGCGGTCGAGCAGCAGGTAGCCGCTGCCGTGTTCCACCGTTACCTGCACCGGCTTGCCGGTCTCGTCCACCAGCACGCGCAGCAGCACCGTGCCCTGCATGCGCTGCTGCAGGGCGCGGGTGGGAAAGCGCAGCGGGGCCGATCGATAGGCCAGGCTGGCCTCGACCGGCGCGGTCAGTGCCGGCCCGGGCGTCGCAGCGCTCGGCAGCAGGGTCGGCGTGGTGACCGGCGGCGCGGCGACGTTGCCTTCGGTACTCGGCGCGACGGCCGGCGGGCTGGCCGGCGACGGCTGCGTGCGCACGACGGGCGCGACGGGTGGATGCGGCAAGGGCGTCATCTCGACCGGCGGCGGAGGCACGGGCGGTTTGGGTATGACGAAATGGATCGTGGGTACCGGGTTGATCTGTTCGATCGCGTGGAAGAACGTCGGGCCGGTCGGTCGCGAGGCGATCACGATCACGGCCAGGTTGAGGGCGATCGCGGCGCTGATGGCGGCGATGCGTGCACGGTCGGGGTGGGTACGATGAGCTACGGCCAGGCTTGCGGACGACATGGCGACCTCCTGACTGCGGTGGGGATGTTGCGGCGGTCACGCTGCACGGGCAGGGGGATCGTGCCGTCGCGACTGCAGCGTATGCCTCGGGCTGGCGGTTGCGCAAGCAGACGGCTGGATGGCCAAATGGCGGATGGAGGCGCTGCGGTCGCGACGGGCAAAAAAAGCCCCGCGGGAAGGCGGGGCGGTAAGGGCGGATGGTCGGGGGATGCGCACACCCGCAGCGGCAGCCTGCGCTGCGGCGGGGATGATCGGGCGTCGATTCTTCGTGAAGGCGGCTTTCACGCCGGCGCTCGCCGTGGATACAGCCGCCCCGCAACGATCGGTCGACCACGCGCCAGGGTAGGCGGATGCGGCTGACCCGGTTTAAGGTAGGCCCACCCACCCGCATGACCCAGGAGTCCCGCATGTCTGCCACATCCGGCGCGGTGATACCGCATTACAGCTTCGGCGACGAGCTTGCCAGCAGCATCATCCACGGTCTCGGCATCGTGCTCAGCATCGCCGGGCTGGCGACGCTGGTGGCGTTCGCGGCGCTGCACGGCAACGCGCTGACCGTGGTGGCCTGCGCGGTGTTCGGCACCTCGCTGGTGCTGCTGTACACCGCGTCCACGTTGTACCACTCGATTTCCGTGGCGGCCGCCAAGCCGGCCTTGCGCGCGCTCGACCACATCGCGATCTACGTGCTGATCGCCGGCACCTATACGCCGTTCACCCTGGTCGCCCTGCCCGGGGCATGGGGCTGGAGCCTGTTCGTGGCGGTGTGGGCGCTGGCGCTGGCCGGCAGCGCGCTGGAGCTGGGCCTGCTCGGGCGCTATCACAAGCTGGCGGTGCTGCTGTACGTGGGCATGGGCTGGATCGGGATGGTCGCGTTCGAGCCGCTCAGCCAGCATCTGCAGACCGGCGGCACCGTACTGCTGCTCGCCGGCGGCCTGGCCTACACGCTGGGCGTGCCGTTCTACCTGTGGCGGCTGCTGCCGTACCACCACGCGCTGTGGCACGTGTTCGTGCTGGCCGGCAGCGTGCTGCACTTCCTGGCCGTGCTGTTGTACGTGATTCCCGACGCGCCGGCGTGAGCATGCCGGCGAGCCTCGCGGCCCTGCGCCGCGATCTGGAGGATGCGGCCATCCACCTGGGCCGGCCGCACGAGCTGCGCTTCAAGCCGATGTTCGGCGGGCTGATGGCCTGGCTCGACGAACAGCCGTGCGCGTGGCTGACTTCGCGAGGGCTGGCACTGAAGCTGCCGCCGGCCGAGCAGCCGGCGCTGCTGCGGATCGCGGGCACGGCGCGGCTGATCGCCAAGCCCGGCGCCGCGCCGAGCCGGCACTACATCGTGCTGCCCGCCGCGCTCAGCCGCGACGCCGTGCAATTCGCCGCCTGGCTGGCGAAGAGTGTCGTTGGTGCACCGCGCCGATCGCCCCGCTGACCTGAAGCCGGTTCAGCCGAACAGCATCGCCACGCCGAACAATCCGACCATCACGAACGAGAGCACCAGCTTGACCAGGGTGCCGAACAGCAGGCCCAGCCAGGTGCCGATGCCGACATGGGTCGAGCGCAGCACGCTGGTGCCGGAAGCCAGCTCGCCGGCGAGCGCGCCGAGGAAGGGCCCGAGCAGCAAGCCCGGGATACCGAAGAACATGCCCGCCAGAGTGCCCAGCGCCGCGCCCCACAGGGCCAGCTCGCTGGCGCCCACGCGCTTCGCGCCGAGCGTGCTGGCGACGAAGTCGACGATCACCCCGAGCGTGCCTAGCGCGCCGATGATCAGCAGCCACCACAGGCCCAGGTGACGGTAGCCGTCCACCGCGGCGGCCAGCCAGATGCCGCCGAACAGCATCGGGATGCCGGGCAGGGCCGGCAGTACGGCGCCGGCCAGGCCGCCGACGATCAGCAGCGCGGCGAGTACGTACAACGCGATATCCATCAGTCAGATTCCGTCGGCGCGGTCACGCGGCGGGCATGTCGGCTGCACGACCATCGCCGCTTGAGACACTATCGCATGCAATCGCGCGTGGTTCGCTCCAGCCGGAATCTTCGTGGACGCTGCCAACCCGATCCGGCTCAAGACCGACGGGCTTGGCCGCATCGAGATCGTCCGGGCTGGGATGGTCGCGAACTGCTGCGCAGCTACATCGTCGGCGCGCCGATGCAGCAGGCGCGGCTACTACCGCGACGCGCTGCGCCTGCTGGCGCGGTTGCACCGGCGCGGCATCGTGCACAACGACCTGGCCAAGGAACCGAACTGGCTGGTGCGCGCGGACGGCCATCCGGCCCTGGTGGATTTCCATCTCGCCTGGACCCGCGGCCGGCGCGGCCGCCTGTTCCGGCTGCTGGCGCGCGAGGACCTGCGCCACCTGCTCAAGCACAAGCGCACGTATGGCGTAGAGGCGCTGAGCGCACGCCAGCGCACGATCCTCGATATGCCCGCGGCGCACTCGCGGTTGTGGCGCGCCACCGGCAAGCGTCTTTACAAGCTGGTCGCGCGGCGCGTGTTCGGCTACCGGGACAACGAAGGCAGGGCGCGCGTGCGCGATTGAAGCGTCCTGCGCCTGAATGCTACTTCTCCACGAACGCCCGCTCGATCACGTAGTCGCCCGGTTCGCGCGTGCGCGGCGAGGCCTGGAAGCCGCGGCCGTCGAGCAGGGCGCACAGGTCGTCCAGCATCGCCGGACTGCCGCACAGCATCACGCGGTCGGTCGCCGGGTTCAGCGGCGGCAGGCCGGTCGCCGCGCTCATCGCGCCGTCGGCGATCGCATCGGTGATGCGGCCGTGGTGGCGGAACGGCTCGCGTGTCACGGTGGGGTAGTAGATCAGTTTCTCGCGCACCAGTTCGCCCAGGTAGTCGTGCTGCGGCAGCTGGTTTTCCAGGTAGTCGGCGTAGGCGAGGTCCTCGATCCGGCGCACGCCGTGGGCCAGCACGATCCGGTCGAAGCGCTCGTAGGTATCCGGGTCGCGGACGATGCTCATGAACGGCGCCAGGCCGGTGCCGGTGCCGAGCAGGTACAGGTGCCTGCCGGGCTTGAGGTCGGTCAGCACCAGGGTGCCGGTGGGCTTGCGCGTGACGATCAGCGGGTCGCCGGGTTGCAGGTGCTGCAGGCGGGACGTCAGCGGGCCGTCGGGCACCTTGATCGAGAAGAACTCCAGGTGTTCCTCCCAGCTGGCGCTGGCGATCGAATACGCGCGCATCAGCGGCCGGCCGTCCGTTTCCAGCCCGATCATCACGAACTGGCCGCTGTCGAAGCGGAAGCCCGGGTCGCGGGTGGTGCGGAAGGAGAACAGGTTGTCGTTCCAGTGCCGCACGTCGATCACGTGCTCGGTTGCCATTGCCACCATGGTCGGTCGTCTCGCGTTGTTGCCGTATCGGTGCCGGGGAAGTCGCACGCCGGGCCATCCGGCAGACCGGAGATGGGGACTCGCGGGGAGGGCGGCAATGGCCGCGGTGCCTTGCGAGCGCCGGGATGAACGCGGCGACAGGCTCCTA
>CAVPQF010000117.1:0-8678 GCA_963707225.1 uncultured Gammaproteobacteria bacterium | reverse complement strand
TCTATGTGGTGCCTGGCCCCGTTACGTATTGCTAATTCGCAGCCGGTTTCCTGAAGGAGCCGAGCACGCAGGTGCTGGAAGACCTGCACGGCATCCTGGCGCAGGAGGTGTCCAGTGGGTCCATGCCGCTGCAGGACCTGGCAGAGGAGTTCCTCGAGACGACTGCTTCCCCAGGCGAAATGGCATCCGAAAGTCCGCCTGCGCCTATGCCTGCAACACCGCAGACGCTCGCGCCCACGGTGGGCGTGGAGCCACCCCATGCTGGCGTCGCGACGACCGCTTCGGCAGAGGCCGATGAGGAGGCGGATGCGAGCGACGCCATCGACCCCGACCTGTTCCCGATCTTCGAGGAAGAGGCGCAAGAGCTCTTGCCGCGGCTCGGTACGGCGCTGCGCCAGTGGGCCGCGCACCCCAGCGACCTGGAGGCGCGCAATGCCGCACTGCGGGTCTTGCACACCTTCAAGGGCAGCGCCCGTCTGGCCGGGGCCATGCGCCTGGGCGCAAGGGCGCACCGGCTCGAGTCCCTGATTGAACAGCTGGACGCGCACCATCCGCAGGCCGAACAAGTCGAGCCCTTGCTCGGCCGTTTCGATGCGCTGAGCGCGCACTTCGATGCTTTGTGTGCGCGGGGAGGGCAGGAAGCGAATGCGCCGTTGGCTGCGGTCGCCGCTGCCGACGAGGCCAAGCCCGGTGCGCAAGTGTCGGTGCAGACGCAAGTCGTCGAACAGGGCGCCACTCCTGCTGCACGGGCGGCGCCGACAGCTCTGCCAGCGCTGCCGGCAGCGTCTTGCCGGGGCCGGCGCCCTTGGTCATCGGGCGCGCGCAGGCCGCGCAGTCGGTGCGTGTGCGTGCGCAGTTGCTCGACCGGCTGGTCAACCAGGCCGGCGAGGTCGTGATCAGCCGCGCGGCGGTCGCTCTTGAACTTCAGCCCGGCGAACCAGGTTTCGCCGACCAGGTAGGCCACCGGCAGGCGCTCGCTGACGCGGCGCTCGATCAGCGCCAGCACGTTCGCGCGCTCGGCCGTGGTGAGCCGGCCCGCGCCGTACGCCGGCGGGATGTCCGGCGGCAGGTGCAGGCTGGCCAGCACCAGGTGGGTGGCCTCGTCGATCGGATTGTCGTGGCTGTGCCCGAAGGTCAGCCCGGCGGCCGAGAAGCGGCTGGCACCGTAGCGGATGAAGTCGATGATGGTGGCGAGCTCGGCGGTCACGGTGACACCTGAAGCGGGAAGGCCGGCAAGTATAGCCAGTAGGGGAATGAGGGAAGAGAAGTGAGGAGTGAGAGGAACGGATCTGCCGGCAACTCGTGCCTTCTCCCACTTCTCGCTCCTCTTCTTCTCACTCCTGCCCCGTATACTGGGCGGATGACTTTCAACGTATTCCTGCAATACATCCTGCCGCATCGCGCCTTGTCGCGGGTGGTCTACTGGGCCACGCGCTGGACCTTCGCGCCGTGGAAGAACTGGCTGATCGCCACCATCGTGCGCAACTACGACGTGAACATGGCCGAGGCGGCGCAGCCCGACCCGCTGGCCTACCAGCACTTCAATGCGTTCTTCACGCGCAGGCTGAAGCCCGGCGCGCGCCGGGGCGACGCCGATCCGGCCGCCCTGCTCTCGCCCGCCGACGGCCGCATCAGTCAGTCCGGCACGATCGTCGACGGGCGCATCTTCCAGGCGAAGGGTCAGGACTACACTGCCGCCGAACTGCTCGGCGGCGACGAGACCGCCGCCGCGCCGTTCCGCAACGGCCGTTTCGTCACCGTGTACCTGTCGCCGCGCGACTATCACCGCGTGCACATGCCGCTGAAAGGCACGCTGAAGGAAACCGTGCACGTGCCCGGGCGCATCTTCAGCGTGGCGCCGTTCGCGGTCGAGGCGATCCCGCGGCTGTTCGCGCGCAACGAGCGGCTGGTCTGCCACTTCGACGGCGAGCACGGCCCGTTCGTGGTGGTGATGGTGGGCGCGATCCTGGTTTCGTCGGTGGCCACGGTGTGGGACGGACTGGTGATCCCGCCGTACGCGTCGTCGATCCGGCGCAAGTCGTTCGCCGGCCAGAACATCACGCTGGAACGCTTTGCCGAGATGGCGCGCTTCAACATGGGCTCCACCGTGATCCTGCTGCTGCCCGAGGGTACGGCCGAGCTCGATGCCCTGCAGCCGCAGCAGGCCGTTCGGGTGGGCCAGCGGCTGGGACGCGGCTGAGCATCCGCATCCCACGCCCGAAAACTGACGCAGAAGGTCATTTTGTGACGCTCTAGGCGCTATTCCACTGATGGCTTCGCTACGCTCGTGGCTTCGCCGCGCGTCCTGCGCGCCGTCGAATTCCAGCGCCGAGGGGATCTCATGCAAATACTGATGCCAGTTCTTGTGATGATGCGCGCGCGCCAGCTTGGCCGCCAATTCCGCGACATCGAACGCAGCGTGCGGGCCTTGCCCAAGCGCAACCGCGAACGCCTGAGCACGCTGACCTTGCGCGAGATCGGACAGGCCTCGCGCAGCGATTTCCCGCACCTGTACGGCACCGCGCCGGAAGCACGCTACCTGCCCTGGGGCCAGGGCACCGAAGTGGGTTACGAGCGCGCCTGCTCGAACAACGCCGAGGTGGCGCTGCGCGGCATCGCGCTATGGCTGGCCGTGGCCTACCACGAGACCAAGAACTCCCCGCACGCCAGCCTGCGGCCGCAGCACCGCCAGTTGATGCAGCTGCTGCGCGAACTGAAGGAAGTGCACGGCGGCAGCGGCAACACCGCCAACAACTGGGTGCAGGAAAGCGCGGTCGCCTGAAACCCGGTGACCGCCATGGCCACTCAGCGGCAGGCCGGCAGTTTCAGCGTCTGCCCGATGCTCATGTGGTGGTGCTTCAGCCCGTTCATCTCGGCAATTTCCTGCACGCTGGAGCAGTGCAGCTTGCGCACGATGCCGACCAGCGTATCGCCGCGGCGCACCTTGTAGCGGCTGCTTCCCCTCGCCGCAGGTGGCGGCGCCACCGGCGCCTGCACCACCGGCACCACGGCGCGATGCAGGTCGCCGGCGAGAATCGGCCACGGGCCATCGACGCAGCGCGCCGCATAGGCCTGCTCCAGCAGCTTCGGCAACCGCAGCTGCGCGCCTGCCGGCTGGGTCACCTGCGGGTCCAGCCGCGAGTTGAGGTTGCGCAGCGTGCGGAACCAGCCATCGCGCATGCCGCCGGCCGATCCCAGGCATACGGTCAGTTCCGACAGCGAAACCGGCCGCTTCAGGGTGACCGTGCCGGGCGCACCGTCGATCTTCGGGAAACGCAGGTTGTAACTGTCCGGATGCTGGAACAGCCACGCCGCGGCAAGTACCGCCGGCACGTAGTCACGGGTTTCCTGCGACAGCTGGTCGTAGATGCGCGGGTCGTAGAAGCTCACCGAAGTGTCGTCGCCGACCGTGCGGCGCATGCGCCCCTCGCCGCCGTTATAGGCGCCGAGCGTGAGTTCGAGATTGTCGTTGAAGATCCGCAACTGCTCGTTGATGTACTCGGCGTTCGCCCGCGCCGACGCCGCAGGATCGAAGCGCAGGTCGAAGCCGTTGTCGCTGACCAGGCCGAAGCGCATGCCGGTGGCGTACATGAACTGCAGTGGCCCCGACGCGCCCGAGCGCGAGACGGCATGCACCTTGCCGCCGGATTCCTTCGCCATGATGCCGAACAGCAAGGCTTCGGGCAGGTCCGCCTTTTCGTACTGCGGCCACATCTGGTAGCGCAGGTACTGGTAATTGACCCAGGCGTCCATCAGCTGCGGGCGCCACTGGGTCAGCCACATTTCCAGCGCCGCCTTGACCGGCCCGTTCATCGCTATCAGTTCGGACAACCTCTGTCCATGCAGCAAGGTCACGCTGCGCTGCGCCTGCGGCAGGCTGGCCACGCCGGCCTTGCCGGCGGCAAGCGCCGCCTGCGACAGGTCGACATCGCTGTCCAGGTCCTGCCCGTCGCCGAAGTCGCCGTCCTTCAGGCGCAGCAGGCGATCGAATACCGAGAAGAACCGCTGCGGATCACAGCCGGGCGTCGTGCCACAACGCGCCGACGCTTCCTTCAGGTGGTCCAGCGACTGGGTCAGGGTCAGCCGCGAAGCCTGCTGGTCGCCTTCGCGCGACTGCTGCAGGGCAGTCTCGTAACCCTTGCTGGCCAGGTCGAGCTGGCCGTACAGCGCATCCACCTGGGTCGGGGTTTTGCCGCCGCCGGTACTGGCGCAGGCACCGAGCAGACTGACCGCCACGGCAAACGGCACCAGGCGCATGGAACGAATCACCGAACACGACGACATCACGAACTTCACCCCCCGAAAACGTCCACCATAACGGGCGCACGCTTTCGACTCAACGCGCCGCATCACGCCATGACAGTCCCGCCGTCTTGGCTACAATCGCCCGACCAGCAACGGACGGAACGCCATGACTGAGATCCTGATCGGCCGCAACGACAGCACCAGCGTCAACCTCGACCCGCACTACGGCAACCGCCACGGGATGATCGCCGGCGCCACCGGTACCGGCAAATCGGTTTCGCTGATGGTGCTGGCCGAAGGTTTCTCGCGGCTGGGTGTGCCGTGTTTCCTGGCCGACGCCAAGGGGGATCTGGCGGGCCTCGCGATGGCCGCCGGCGAACCGGGCGACAAGCTCAAGGCGCGCCTGGCCAAGCTCAGGCTCGCCGACTGGAAGGCACAGGCCAACCCGGTCGTGTTCTGGGACATCTACGGCAAGCTCGGCCACCCGGTGCGCGCCACCATCAGCGAGATGGGCCCGACCCTGCTCGGCCGCGTGCTGGAATTGAACGACACCCAGGAAGGCGTGCTCGAGGTGATCTTCAAGACGGCCGACGACCAGGGCTGGCTGCTGCTCGACCTGCCCGACCTGCGCGCGCTGCTGACCCATGCCGCCGACAACGCCAAGGCCATCTCCGCGCAGTACGGACTGATCAGCACGCAAAGCATCGCGGCGATCCAGCGCGCGATCCTGAGACTCGAAGGCGACGGCGCCGACCAGTTCTTCGGCGAGCCGGCGCTGGAGCTGGCCGACCTGATGCGCCAGGACATGAGCGGGCGCGGCATCATCAACGTGCTGGCCGCCGACCAGCTGATCATGAAGCCGCGGCTGTACTCCACCTTCCTGCTGTGGCTGCTGTCCGAGCTGTTCGAGCAGTTGCCCGAAGTGGGCGATCTCGACCAGCCGAAGATGGTGTTCTTCTTCGACGAGGCGCACCTGCTGTTCGACGACGCCTCGCCCGCCCTGTTGCAACGGGTCGAGCAGGTGGTGCGGCTGATCCGCTCCAAGGGCGTCGGCGTGTACTTCTGCTCGCAGAATCCGGACGACGTGCCGGGCGTGATCCTGGGCCAGCTCGGCAACCGCATCCAGCACGCGCTGCGCGCGTTCACCCCGCGCGACCAGAAGGCGGTCAGGGCGGCGGCGGAAACCTTCGTGGCCAATCCGCAGCTCGACGTCACCGAGGCGATCACCAAGCTGGCCGTCGGTGAAGCACTCGCTTCCACGCTCGCCAACGGCGGCGTGCCCACGCCGGTGGAACAGGTCCTGGTGACCACGCCGTGCTGCCGCATCGGCGCGATCACCGACGCCGAGCGCAGCACCATCCGCCAGCGCTCGCCCGTCGGCGGCAAGTACGACACCGCCGTCAACCGCGAGTCGGCCGCCGAGATGCTGGCCAAGCGCGCCAGCGACAAGGCTGCCGAGGCGGCCACCGTGGCCGCCGACGCGCCCGCCAAGGATGCCGGGGCGGGCTGGAGTGGCGCCGTGCACGACGCGCTGTTCGGCACCAGGCGGCGCCAGGGCATGATCGAGACGATGGGCAAGCAGATGGTGCGCACGGCGGGTAGCCAGCTCGGCCGGCAGATCCTGCGCGGCGTGCTGGGCGGCATCTTCGGCGGCAAGCGCTGAGCGCGCGACGGCATGCCTCGCGTTGAAACCGTCGCTGCCGACACGCCGTTCGGGGAACGCCTGCAGGCTGGCTTTGGCTACCCGTTGCGTGGCGCGGCGCTGCCCACCTGCGTGGTGCTGGCGCTGATCCACTACGTCGGATTGTTGCCGGGGTACATCGGCGCGCTGGCCAGCGCCCTGGTGTGGGCGGCCACCTGGCGCTACGCCGCCGACTGCATGCAGCACACGGCCAACGGCTACGCCGACCCGCCCGACGTCGGCAGCGACGGCAACACTGCGAGCGGCTGGGGGCTCACCGCGATCCACCTGCTGGTGGTCGCGCTGTGCGTGGTCGCCATCGTGTTCTTTCCGCGCATGCTGTGGCCGGTGCTGATCGTGTCTGCGCTGGTGTTGCCGGCGATCGACATGTCGCTGGCGTTCGACGGCAACCTGGCGCTGGCACTCAACCTGTTGAACTGGACTCGCGTCATCGGCGGTTTCGGCATCGCCTACCTGATCCCCGTGGCGATCAACCTGCTGCTCGGCGTGCTGATCGTGCTGGCTTCGGTTGCCACGGCATTCCTGCCGCGGCTGCTGGCGTTGCCGCTGTTCGCCTTCGCCTATACCTACCTGATCGTGCTCGCCTTCCATCTGATGGGCGCGATGATCCACCAGCGCCACGAGCGCTTCGGCATCGAACTGGAGGCCGAGAAACTCGTCGCGGCCTCCAACCAGGATGCCGACAACCGCCTGCTCGATGAAGTGCGCCGGCTTGCCATCGACGATCCCGTGGCGGCGCTTCGCCAACTGGCTGCCCGCCTGCAGGATCGCACCGCGCCGGCGCCCGTGCACCAGCTGTACCGCGAACTGTTGCACCGGCAAGGCTTGCGCGACGACCTGCTGGTGCACGGCCAGATCTGGATCGCCGCGCTGATCGCCCAGGGCGAACCGCGCCGGGCCCTCGGCGTGCTGCAGGAATGCGTCGGCATCGACGGTGCGTTCGTTCCGGACGATCCACGCACCTGTGGCGAGCTGGCCGACCTGGCCGCGCGGCTGGGCATGAGCCGGCTCGCGATCCAGCTGTGCCGCGGCTATCTCCTGCACTGGCCACGCGATCCGCAGGCGCCGCACTACGGCCTGCTTGCTGCACGCCAGCTCGCCGCACACGCCGACCAGCACGCCGAGGCGACGGCCTTGCTGGATCGTCTCGCGGCCGCCTGGCCCGACCACCCGCTGCGCGCCGAGATCGACGCGCAACGGCGACAGCTGGGCAGCCCCGCGTGAGTCGCTGGCGGCCACCCTCGCCCGGTTCCACCGCGATCATCACCCGCGAGGGTTTCGAGCGGATGAAGGCCGAGCTCGACCACCTCTGGCACGTGTTGCGCCCGGAGGTGGTGAAGGCGCTCGCCGCGGCGGCGGCCGAAGGCGATCGCTCGGAAAACGCCGAGTACATCTACCGCAAGAAGCAGCTCGGCGAGATCGACCGGCGTGCGCGTTACCTGAGCAAGCGGATTCCCTCGCTGCAGGTGGCCGAAGGCGCACCGGGCGATCGCGGCATGGTGTTCTTCGGCGCCCGCATCGAACTGGAGAACGTGGACACCGGCGAGATCCACCGCTACCGCATCGTCGGCCCGGACGAGACCGACGCGAAACGCGGCTGGATCAGCATCGACTCGCCGCTGGCGCGGGCGGTGCTGAAGCGGCGCGTCGACGACGAGTTCACGGCCGAACTGCCCGGCGGGCCCGCAGAGTTTACGGTGCTTGCGGTGGACTACGAAGCGGACTAACAGGTTGTTGAAAAAGGGCACTCCTGCCCTTTTTCAACGCGCCGAGTCCGGTGCATGTCCATACTCGGCTACGTCAAATCAGGCACTGCAAGTGCCTGATTTGCGGCGAGCCATCCATGGCTCGCATTAGCAGGGCGTTTTTCAACACCCTGATGGACAACCCCGGTCCAAAGGAGTTACAATTTGGCGTGGTCTCGTTAGGACAATTTGACGTCACCCCAGCTTTAGGCTTCGCAGAGTCGAGTCGCTCTTTGGGAGCCGGCCATGCGGAGGTCTCAGATCAAGGCAAATTGATAATTGCGCAAATGAATTTTGACAGTCGCGAATCGGTCTGTCATAACTAGGTGTTACGCGATTACAGGCACTGAACGGTCGAAGCGGGCCGGTAATCGTTTCGAGGCCAACGAGCCGTCGAGACGCGATCGCTCAACACGCCGGTGTGCGTTTGAATTGGAGAAACAGGATGAGTCATCGGCCTCGAATTCTCGTAGTGGAAGATCAGCCGATTGAGCGGGAAGGCGTAACTCGACTACTCCAGATGGAGGAGTACTCCGTAATCGCCGTTGCCGATGCCAAAGAAGCCCTGGGTTACATCGGCGAATCACTGGACTTGGTCATTAGCGATTTGCGTATGACGGGCCACGACACGGGCCTGGACCTGCTGCGGGCCTGGAAAGATCAGCGCCGGCAAGTGCCGTTCATCCTGATGACCGGCTATGGCGACGTCGAATCGGCCGTAGCCGCCATGAAGCTGGGAGCCGTCGATTACCTGCTCAAGCCAGTCGACCCCGATGAACTCTTGAAGGTTGTCGGTAAATGTCTTTTGTCCAGAGGCAAGTTGAATGCCCCCGAACGAGATCCCGGGCTGATTGGCGGTACCGGATTCGAACGAATCATCGGCCAATCGGCTGCCATTCTCGATGTGTTCGATAAGACCCGGCGAGCTGCCGAAACCGACTGTACCGTGCTCGTCGTGGGCGAGTCTGGGACCGGCAGAAAGGCAC
>CAVPQF010000116.1:0-28165 GCA_963707225.1 uncultured Gammaproteobacteria bacterium | reverse complement strand
AACGTACTGCACTGGCCGCCGCGCATGCCGGAGGCCCCCGCTATGCGGACGACATCTTCCTGCGCCAGACCATGGGGCGCCTGACCCACAGTTTCGCGCATGCGCGCCCCTGGTGGTGGTACGTCCCGCTGTTGCCGCTGATGCTGCTGCCCTGGTCCGCCGCGCTGGCACGCGCCGGGGCCACCTCGGCGACAGCTGCCGATGCGCCCGCCTTGCTCCATCGCTTTGTCGTCTGCGCGTTCGTGCCCGCCTTCGTCATATTCAGTCTGGTCAGCGGCAAGCAGCCGCATTACCTGTTGCCGTTGCTTCCCGCCATCGCCCTGGCGGGCGGAGCGCGTCTGGGTGCAGGCAGGTGGCGAGTGGTGGGCTGGCGCGTGGCAGCGATCCAGGCGGTGATCGGCCTTGCCGTTGCGCTCGGCATGGGTTGGCTCGCGGTACCCGAGGTCAACATGGGGGCCATCATCTGCGGGGCACTCATCCTCGCCCTGGCCCTCTCGCTCCTGCTTTATCGCGCACACCCGCTCCAGCCCGGTATGGTCGCGCTGGGCATGCTGGCGACCCTCGCGCTGTGCAAGTTCGCCTTTGTGCTCAGCATCGAACCCCGCTACGACGTGCGTGCCACCGCGCTGCGTGTCGCACAGGCCCAGCGTGCGGACGTCCCACTGCTGTTTGCGGGGGCGCAAGACGGGCTGCTCACTTTTGCCGGAAGGCTGACAAGAGCGATCCCGACAGTGCGCGACCCCGCGAAGGTCGCGACCTGGGCGTGGGCGCACCCGGACGGCTGGGTCATCAGCAGCGACAACAGCTACGGTGGCACGGCAACACCGATCCACCAGCAGCCCTATCGCGGCGGTCGCCTCGCCATATGGCGCGCGAGCGACATCGCTGCCGGGCTCGATCGCAGGCTGGCGGCGAGGAACCGGCACCCGGGAAAGCTGGAGCCGCAGGCGCTCCGGCGTGACCGCTGATCGGCGGCATCCGCCGCCATCAGGCAAAGCTTCCCAGCGGAGCAAGCGCCCTCGATCACCACGGAAACATCACCTGCAAGACAGGCAGAAAAAAGGAAACCCCGCAAACTTGCGGGGTTTCCAAGGATCTTTTTCAACAGGCTGAGACTAGTGTTCGCTAGAACGGAATCTCGTCATCCGCGAAGCCGCTGTCGGCCGGCGCCGGCGACTGCCGCGACGGACCGCCCTGGTCGTCGTTGCCGCGCGACTGGCCGCCGTAATTGCCGCCGCTGCGCTGACCGCCGCCGGCGCTCTGCGGACGTTCGCGCTGACCACCGCCGCCTTCACTGCCGCCGCCGAGCATCTGCATCTCGCTGGCGATGATGTCGGTCGAATAGCGCTCGACACCCTGCTTGTCGGTGTACTTGTCGGTGCGCAGCGAACCTTCGATATAGACCTGGCGGCCCTTCTTCAGGTACTCGCCGGCGATCTCGGCCAGCCGGCCGAACAGCTTCACGCGGTGCCATTCGGTGCGCTCCTGCTTCTCGCCGCTCTGCTTGTCGGTCCACGACTCGGAGGTGGCCAGGTTGAAGCTGCAGATGGCGGTGCCGCCGCCGGTGTGGCGCATTTCGGGATCAGCGCCCAGGTTGCCGACCAGGATGACTTTGTTGACGCCACGTGCCATGGGAATCTCCTCGTTGAGCCGGCCGCAAGTATGCGATGGGTTGCGGCCGGAGTGGTGAATCAGGCTGGCTATCATAACCGCGGGAAGGGCCGAGTCCAGACGCGGAAAACCTGAACCGCGGGTCGGCGCCGTCCGCTGCCGGCGGTCGGCGCCGAACGGCGGGGCTGGGGCGTTCAGTTCACGATGAAGCGGTGGCCCACGCCGGGCTCGGTCTTCAGCCAACGCGGATTGGCCGGGTCGTCGCCCAGTTTCTGCCGCAGCTTGCCGATCACGATGCGCAGGTACTGGCTGTCGCCGGTATGGGTCGGCCCCCACACCTCTCGCAGCAGCTGCTGCTGGGTGACCACGCGGCCGGCGTGGCGCAGCAGCATCGCCAGCACCGCGAATTCCTTGCGCGTCAGCGCCAGAGGCTCGCCATCCAGGCTCACTTCGCGACGAGCCAGGTCGATGCCGAGCCGGCCATCGTCGTAGCGCGGCGGTGCCTCCGGCTCGCCCGGCCGGTTGCGCAGCAGCGCGCGCAACCGGGCCATCAGCTCCTGGATGCCGAACGGCTTGGTCATGTAGTCGTTGGCGCCGCGATCGAGCGCGCGTACCTTCTCGCTCTCGGCATCGCGCACCGACAGCATCAGCACCGGCAGCTGGCTCCACTGGCGCAGCTCGGCCAGTACCGCATGACCTTCCATGTCGGGCAGGCCGATGTCGAGAATGATCAGATCCGGCGTGCGCGTGGCCGCCAGCGCCAGGCCCTCGGCGGCCGTCGCCGCCAGCAATACCTCGTAACCTTCCGCGCGCAGGCCGATGTCGAGGAAGCGACGGATCTGCACCTCATCGTCGATCACCAGGATGCGTGGGGCGGCTGAAGTCATGAGGATGGCGTCATGCGTCGGTGGCGGGTGGCGGTGGCAGGGGCAAGCTGATGCGGATGGTGGTGCCGATACCGTCGCCGGGCAAGGCCTCCACGCTGCCGCCGTGCGCGCCGATCATGCCGCGGCAGATCGCCAGCCCCAGTCCGGTGCCCTGTGGCGCACGGTCACCGCGCGACACCGAGTAGAACATGTCGAAGATGCGCGCCCGCTCGTCTTCCGGTATGCCGGGGCCGCGATCGCTCACGTCGATCAACAGGCGCTCGCGGTCGCTGCGCACGCTGACCCGCACCGGCTCGTCCGGCGGCGAGAAGCGGGCAGCGTTCTCCAGGATGTTGAACAGCGCCTGCTCGATCAGCGCCGGATGCACGTACAGCAGCACCGGCTCGCTGGGCGCCGCCGTCTCCACGCGCAGGTCGGGAAACAGCTTGCGCAGCCGCGTCACGGCCGCGGCGACGATCTCTGCGCTGTCGGTCCAGTCGCGGTTGAGCTTCAGCGTGCCGTGGCCGAGCCGGGTCATGTCGAGCAGGTTCTGGATGTAGCGGTCCAGCCGCTGGCCCTCGCCGAGGATCGCCTGCAGCAGTTCGCGCCGTTCCTCCGGCGGCAATTTTTCCTCGTAGCTGATCAGGGTGCCGGCGGCACCGATCATCGAGGCCAGCGGCGAGCGCAGGTCGTGCGACACCGACGACAGCAGCGCGTTGCGCAGGCGCTCGGTCTCGCCCTGCACGCGCGCGCCTTCGAGTTCGTCGGAAAGTCGAGCGCGCTCCAGCGCCTGGCCGATGTCCTGCGTCATCGCCAGCGCCAGGCTGCGCTGGTCGGGGTCCGGTTCGCGCAGTGACGGATCGAAACGCAAGGCTGCCGCGCCCAGTGGCCGGCTTTCGCCGCCCAGTGGCAGCACCCAGCATGGCGCCGCATTCAAGGTCTCGGTGTAACGCCCGGCCTGCTCGCCATGCCGGTCGCTCCAGTCGGCGGCGGCCAGATCCTGTGCGGACAACGCGTGTCCCGGCGGCACGCTTGCCATCACGCGCAGCACCTGCTCCGCGTCGCGGGCGAGGATCGCCGCGTCGCAGCGCAGCGCCTGCGCCAGCGCCTTGCTGCCGGCGTTGCGGATGCTGTCGGCGTCGGTGCTGGCGGTCAGCTGCTGGCCAAGCGTCAGCAGGGCGCGCGCCTGCACATGCGCGCCGCGCAGCGATTCCACCTGACTGGCCAGCCGCGTGGCGAGGCGGCTGCATATCAGTGCCGCCAGCAGGAACAGTGTCACCGTCAGCACGTCGTCGGGACGGCTCATCTCCAACGTATAGCGCGGCGGCGTAAAGAAAAAATTGTCGCCGAGAAAGCACAGCACGGCCATATAGACGGCCACGGCCATGCGCGTGCGTACCGCCACCACCAGTACCGCGGTGAGGAAGATCAACGACAGGTTCGCCACCGACAGGTAGCGGTCGGCGATGAATGCCAGACCGAACGCGATCAAGGTGGCCACCGTGGCGTAGACGTATTCGCCGCGCGAACCGCGGGCGGATAGCAGGCGCACCCGCCGGCGTGCCTTCGCCCGCTCGCTCGGCGTGGCGATGATGGTCAGTTCCATGTGCGCGCCGCGGCGCAGCAGCAATTGGGTCAGCGAGCGCCCCAGCATGCGCGCCACGATACGTTCGCGGGTGCGGCCGATGATGATCTGGCCGACGCCCTCGCGATCGGCATGCGCCAGCAGCTCGTCAGCGATCGCGTGGCCGCGCAGGATGATTGCCTCGCCGCCGAGCCGGCGCGCGAGGCGCATCGCCGCGTCCAGCTGCTCGCGACGTGCCGGATCGAGTCGCGCGCCGGTATCGACGTAGGCGACACTCCACGGCGCACCGCGCCGCTCGGCGATGCGCCTTGCCACGCGCACCAGATACTCGCTCTGGCCATGTCCGTCGATCGCCGCCAGCACGCGGCGGCGCACCGTCATCGCACTGCCACGCGCCAGCATGTGTTCGCGCAGGTCGCTGTCGACGTGGCCGGCGATGGTCTCCACCGCCAGTTCGCGCAACGCGGCCAGATTGGTCGGCGAGAAGAACGCGTCGAGCGCGGCGGCGGCCGTCTCCGGCACATACACCTTGCCCTGCTTGAGGCGGCCGATCAGCTCGCGCGGCGGCAGGTCGACCAGCACGATGTCGCGCGCGCGGTCGAGAAACGCATCCGGCACCGTCTCGCGCACAGTGATGCCGGTGATCCGGCGCACCTGGTCGTTGAGGCTTTCCAGATGCTGCACGTTGAGCGCGGTGTATACCTCGATGCCGGCGTCGAGCAGCTCGGCGATGTCCTGCCAGCGCCGCTCATGGCGACCACCTGGCAGGTTGCGATGGGCCAGTTCGTCGACCAGCAGCACGGCCGGCTTTCGCGCGAGCGCCGCGTCGAGATCGAACTCGGTGAAGTCACGGTCGCTGCCGTCGGACGACTTGTAACGCACCGGGCGTCGCGGCAACACCTCCATGCCATCCAGCAAGGCCGCGGTTTCGGCGCGGCCGTGCGTCTCCGCCAGACCGACCACCACCTCCACGCCCTGCCGCTTCAGCTCGCGTGCGGCGGACAGCATCGCGTAGGTCTTGCCGACACCGGGGGCGGCGCCGAGAAAGATCTTCAGCCGATGGGTGCGCTCATCGTGTCCGGTGCTCAGCAAGGCATCGGCACGCGCTTCGCGGGAAGGTTCGGTCATGCGCTGGCAGGTCCGTTGAATGGCGCTACGTTAACGCGATCCGCTGCCGTGCGTCGGCGGCGCATCCAGCGCGAGGTTGAGTCGCAGCACGTTGACCCGCGGCTCTCCCAGTATGCCGAGCTGGCGCCCACTGGTGTATTCGTTCACCAACGCCTGCACCTGCGCGCTGCTCAGCCCACGCGCCCTGGCCACGCGCTCCAGCTGGTATTGCGCCGCCGCCTGGCTGATCTCCGGGTCGAGTCCACTGCCCGAGGCGGTAACCAGATCCACCGGCACCGGCGCGGTGTTGCCCGGATCCACGGCACGCAGCGCGGCGATGCGCTGCTTCACCGCATCGGCCAGGGCCGAATGGGTCGGACCCTGGTTGGACCCGGATGACGCGCTGGCGTTGTACGGGTTCGGCGAGGTGGCCGACGGCCGACCCCAGAAATACTTCGGGTCGGTGAACGACTGGCCGATCAGCGCGGAGCCTATCGGCTTGCCGTCCCTTTCGATCAGGCTGCCGTTGGCCTGGTGCGGAAACACCAGCTGGGCCAGCCCGGTGGCGGCCAGCGGGTACAGCACGCCGGTGATCACGCTCAGCACCAGCAGCAGCATGAAGGATTGACGCAATAGTTTGCTCATGGGTGGTCACCGCCCTTTTTGAAAGTGCGGCCATGGATGGCCGCTTGTTGCTCTTCGCGATCATGGATCGATCGCATCAGTAGCTGCCTTGCAGCATCACGAAACCGCGGGTACCGCCGACATTGCGGGTGTCGCTGGCGTTGATGAAGCTGGACGTACGGCGGTAGAAGTCCGCGTTGGTGGCGTAGGTGACGCCGCCGCCGAGCGACCAGTGGCCATTGAGCTGGTACTTCAGCGTGGCACCGACATCGCTGTAGCTCGGGTTGCGCGCACCGTTGGCCAGCGGGGTCACCAGTGTGGTGGTGTAATGCGTGTGGCCTGCATGCAGGGCCAGGCTCCACGCGTCGTTCAGCGGAATCGCGGCATCCAGCTGCAGATAATCGGTGCCCTTCGAATCGCCGGTATAGCCCTGCTCGGTGTCGACGCCGAAGTAATCGGTGAGCGCGCGGTTGTATTTCAGCGTGAACTGTTTCCAGGTCAGCGCGGCATTCGCCTCGAACGTGTTCAGCGAGCGCGCGGCCAGACCGGCCTGATCCAGATTGGCGCCCGGATACACGTAGCCGTAGAGACCTGCGCGCCACGACCAGTCGCTGTCGATGGACTGACCGTAGCTCGCATACAGGTCCAGCTCCATCGCGCCGCCGGGATAGCTGCGCTCGCTGATGCTGGAACCCCAGAAGCCGGCCGCGAAGCCATTCGGGTTGCTGTAGTCGGCGCCGCCCTGAATCGCCGGCCGGCCCCAGGTCTGGGTGAGGCCGCGGAACATGTAGTCGCTGGTCACCGCGACATTGCCGGTGACCGGGCTGGCCGGCGCGTCGTCGGCATGAGCGACGGCAACGCAACCGATGGAGAGGAATGCTGCTGCAGCAGCGAGGGAGCGTAACTTCATTGAGATGACCTCGACATCGCCTCGTGGCGACAGAAAAGGGAAGCGGAAAGTGGCGGAAATGGCTCCCTCTCCCCCGACGCATGTCGGGGGAGAGGGCTGGGGTGAGGGGGCTTGTGATTCTCGGCACTGAAGAGCGCCCCCTCACCCAACCCTCTCCCCCGGCTGCGCCAGGGGAGAGGGCTTTGCGTGCGGCGACCTGCATGGCGAAATGGTGTGCTCACGCCAGCCCAAACAGCACCAGCAGCAAGTCGATCAGCTTGATGCCGAGGAACGGCACCAGCACGCCGCCGAGCCCGTATACCAGCAGGTTGCGGCGCAGCAGCGCACCGGCGCCGAGTGCGCGGTACTTCACGCCCTTGAGCGCCAGCGGGATCAGAAAAATGATGATCAGCGCGTTGAAGATCACCGCCGAGAGAATCGCGCTCTGCGGTGTCGCCAGATGCATCACGTTGAGCGCGTTCAACGCCGGATAAGTGGTGGCGAACGCGGCCGGGATGATCGCGAAATACTTGGCGATGTCGTTGGCGATCGAGAACGTGGTCAGCGAGCCGCGGGTCATCAGCATCTGTTTGCCGATCTCGACCACCTCGATCAGCTTGGTCGGGTTGGAATCGAGGTCGACCATGTTGCCGGCTTCTTTCGCGGCCTGCGTGCCGGTGTTCATCGCCACCGCCACGTCGGCCTGCGCCAGCGCCGGCGCATCGTTGGTGCCGTCGCCGCACATCGCCACCAGGCGGTTCCCGGCCTGGATGTCGCGAATCAGCTTGAGCTTGGCTTCCGGCGTGGCCTCGGCCAGGAAATCGTCGACGCCGGCCTCGGCCGCGATCGCCGCGGCGGTGAGCGGGTTGTCGCCGGTGATCATGATGGTCTTGATGCCCATCGCACGCATCTCGGCGAAACGCTCCTTGATGCCGCCCTTGACGATGTCCTTCAGCTCGATCACGCCCAGCGCAGTCGTGCCTTCGGTAACGATCAGCGGGGTGGCGCCGCGACGCGCGACGTCCTCGGCCAGGCGCTTGACCAGCGGCGGCAGGTGGCTGCCGATCGCATCGAGGTGGCGCTCCACGGCGTCCAGCGCGCCCTTGCGAATCTGCCGGCCGTCCACGTCCACGCCGCTCATGCGGGTCTGCGCGGTGAACGGCACGAAGTGCGCGTGCAGCGCTTCCAGCGAGTGCTCGCGCAGGCCGAAGCGATCCTTCGCCAGCACCACGATGCTGCGCCCTTCCGGCGTCTCGTCGGCCAGCGAAGCCAGCTGGGCGGCCTCGGCCAGCACGCTTTCCTCCACCCCCGGCGCCGCATGGAACGCCACTGCCTGGCGGTTGCCCAGGGTGATCGTGCCGGTCTTGTCCAGGAGCAGCACGTCGACGTCGCCCGCCGCTTCCACCGCACGGCCGGAAGTGGCGATCACGTTGGCGCGGATCATCCGGTCCATGCCGGCGATGCCGATCGCCGACAGCAGCGCGCCGATGGTGGTGGGAATCAGGCACACCAGCAGCGCGATCAGCACGGTGAGCGTGATCGGGTTGCCGGCACCGGTCGCCTGTACGCTGTAGATCGAGTACGGCAACAAGGTCGCGCAGGCGAGCAGGAAGATCAGGGTGAACTTGGCCAGCAGGATCGTCAGCGCGATCTCGTTCGGCGTCTTGCGCCGCCTGGAACCTTCCACCATCGCGATCATGCGGTCGAGAAAGCTCTCGCCCGGATTGCTGGTGATGCGGACCACCAGCCAGTCGGACAGCAGCTGGGTGCCGCCGGTGACCGCGCTGCGGTCGCCGCCGGACTCGCGGATCACCGGCGCGGACTCGCCGGTGATCGCGCTCTCGTTGACGCTGGCCGCGCCCACCACCACCTCACCGTCGCCGGGAATCTGCTCGCCGGCCTCGACCAGCACATGGTCGCCGGTGCGCAGATCAGCGGAGGAGACGACGGTGATTGCGGCCTCGCGACTCGGGCCGGCCAGTTTCTTCGCCACCACATCCTTGCGCGAGCTGCGCAAGGCATCGGCCTGCGCCTTGCCGCGACCTTCGGCCAGCGCCTCGGCGAAGTTGGCGAACAGCAGGGTGAACCACAGCCACAGGCTGACCCAGAAGATGAAGCCGGTCGGCGCCTCGCCGTAGCCGGCGAGCGCCTGCGCCCACAGCGCCGTGGTCAGCACGCTGCAGACGAACACCACGAACATCACCGGATTGCGGAACTGCATCCGCGGGGAAAGCTTGCGGAACGAATCGGCGACGGCCTTGAGTACCAGCTCGCGGCTGAAGCCGCTCGCCGCTTGAGTATGCGAAGTCATGGATCAGTGTCCCAGCGAAATCGAATGGGCCGACATGAGTTGCTCGGCGATCGGCCCCAGCGCCAGCGCGGGCAGGAAGGTGAGCGCACCCACCACGATCACCACGCAGGCCAGCAGCGTGACGAACAGCGGCGTATGCGTGGGCAGCGTGCCGGCGGATTCGGGCACGTGCCGCTTGGCGGCCAGCGCGCCGGCCATCGCCAGCATCGCCACCATCAGCGGGAAACGCGCCAGGAACATGCAGATGCCCAGCAGCACGTTCCAGAACGGCGTGTTGGCGGACAGTCCGGCGAATGCGCTGCCGTTGTTGTTGGAGGCCGAGCTGACCGCGTACAGCATCTCGCTGAAGCCGTGCGCGCCGGGGTTGGCGATGCCCGCAACACCCGCCGGCGTCATCGCCGCGACGGCCGTACCGATCACCACCAGCGCGCACGGCAGCAGCACCGCGAGGCTGGCCATCTTCATCTCGTAGGCCTCGATCTTCTTGCCCAGGTACTCCGGCGTGCGGCCCACCATCAGGCCGGCGATGAACACCGCCACCACGGCGAACGCGAGCATGCCGTACAGGCCCGAGCCGACGCCGCCGAAGATCACCTCGCCCAGTTGCATCAGCCACATCGGCACCAGCCCGCCGAGCGGAGTGAACGAGTCGTGCATCGCGTTCACCGAACCGTTCGAGGCGGCAGTGGTGGCCGTCGCCCACAGGGTGGAGTCGACGATGCCGAAGCGGGTCTCCTTGCCCTCCATGTTGCCGCCGGCCTGCAGTGCCGAGGCGTGCTGGTCGACACCGAGATGGGTGAGCAGCGGATTGCCGGCCTGCTCGGCCGCCGTGCAGGCCAGCAGCAGCGGGATGAAGATCACCAGCATCACCGCCAGCAGCGCCCAGCCCTGGCGGCGGTCGCCGACCATCTTGCCGAAGGTGTAGCAGAGCGCGGCCGGAATCAGCAGGAGCGCCAACATCTCGAAGAAATTGCTCAGCGGCGTGGGGTTCTCGAACGGGTGCGCCGAGTTCACGCTGAAGAAGCCGCCACCGTTGGTGCCCAGCTGCTTGATCGCGATCTGCGAAGCCGCCGGCCCCATCGGCAAGGTCTGCGTGCCGACCTGCACCGGCTTCATCACGGCGTTGCCGGCGGCATCCTTTTGCTGGTTGCCCGCCGCATCCACCGCCGGTTCGCTGACCGTGGTGGCCTGCACCACCGGCACATCGAGGTAAGGCTTGAAGTTCTGCACCACGCCCTGCGACACCAGCAGCAGGGTCAGCAGCAGCGACAGCGGCAGCAGCAGATAAAGCGTGCTGCGCGTGAGGTCGACCCAGAAGTTGCCCAGCCCCCTGGCGCTGCGGCGGCTGAAGCCGCGAATCACCGCGATCAGCACCGCAATACCGGCGGCCGCGGAGACGAAGTTCTGCACCGCCAGACCCAGCATCTGGGTCAGGTAGCTCATCGTCGATTCGCCGCCATAGCCCTGCCAGTTGGTATTGGTGGCGAAGCTGATCGCCGTGTTCATCGACGAATCCGCCGACACCGCGCCGAAGTGCTGCGGATTCAGCGGCAACCACGGCTGCAGGCGCTGCAACGCGTAGACCACCAGCACGCCGATGACGTTGAACAGCAGCACGGCCAGCGCGTAGCGCTTCCAGCCCATGTCCTCGTCGGCGCGAATGCCGCAAAGGCGATAGATGAAGCGCTCGCCGCCGGCGCCGATCCGCGTGACGCGGTTGGGCGTATCGGAGAACACCGCCGCGATGTAGCCACCCAGCGGCTTCACCAGCAGCACCAGCACGGCCAGATAGAGCCCCATCTGGAGATAATCGTTGGTAGTCATTCGAACCACTCCGGCTTGAGCAGGGCCACGCACAGATAGCCGGTCAGCGCCAGCGCGATCAGCGCGGCGAACACGTAAAGGACATTCATGGGCGGAAACTCATGCAGGCATGGCGGGAAGGAAAAGGCGCGCGGCAATCATTTGCGCGGCCCCAGCCGATCGCAGATCAGCGCAAAGCCCAGCGTGGCCGCACACAGCACCAGCAGGAACAGCAGATAGACGAAATCCATCGACGTCGACTCCGGAAGAGAACGACGCGCACTGTAGGAAGTGCCGTATAAGAACGGGGTAGCGATTCGGCCGCTGCGCGTATAGAACGCGTAAAGTCTTCCGCGCAGCAGGTGGCGTGCGAATCAAGCAGTCATGTGCAACCGGTCGTCACCGTCCGCCGGCAGCCGTTCGATCGCATAGCCGGCCAAACCCCACGCATCGAGCCCGCCCGGCAGCGGGCGCACGCGCTGGTAGCCGATCGCCCTCAGCAATTGAGCCGCCTTCGCGGCGGGGACTTCGTTCGGGCAGCTGCAGTAGATCACCAGCTCGCGATCCGGCGGACTCGTTCAGCTCGTCCACCGTGATGCGCGCCATGCGCAAGGCCATCAGCAGGCGGCGGCCGGCGACAGCTAGATGCGGCAGATCGTGCGCATCACGCCTACCGCAGCGCGCCCGGTGCGGCTTGGGCATCCAGGACGGCGGTGCGGCCGATCCGCCGCGAGCCGGCGATCACCAGCGGCAGCCACAGCAGGGTCAGCGCGGCGGCGCAGACGAACACGCCATCCGGGCCGAGCCGGCCCAGCGTGATGCCGCCCAACGTGCCGCCCACGAACGCGCCGACGAACTGGCTGGTCGAATACGCGCCCATCGCCGCGCCGCGCAGGTGTTCCGGGGCCAGCCGCGAGACCAGGCTGGGCAGCGCCGCCTCGAGCAGGTTGAACGCGGAAAAGAACGCCGCCGCGGCCACGCCGAACGCGGCCAGGTGGCTGCCGGACAGTGCGAAGCCGAGCAGCGACAGCCCGATCGCCACCACGCACACCATCACGATGCGCAGGCTCTGCGCGATCTCGCGCATGTGGTGCATGGTCGCGCCCATCACGAAGGCGGCCACCGTCATCACCGGCAGGTACAGCTCCCAATGCCGGTTCACCGGCAGGTGCAGCGTGTTCGCCAGCAGCAGCGGCAGGCCGACGAAGCTGGCGGTGAGCAGCGCATGCAGGAAGAACACCGAGCCGTTCAGCACCAGCATGCGGCTGTCGCGCAGCATCGCCAGCACCTGGCCGAAACCCGCCGCGGCCGGCGCACGGGCGCGCGCCGGCGTGGGTACGATCAGCCACAGCAGCGCCAGCGAAACCAGCGCCAGGATCGAGGTGGCGGCGAACAGGCCGGGCAGCCCGGCGACCGCTTCCAGCGGCGGTCCCAGGATCAGCGCCAGCAGGAAGGCCAGGCCGATCGACACGCCGATGATGCCCATCACCTTGCCGCGGTTTTCCTCGGCGGTGAGATCCGCCGCCAGCGCGATGCCGGCGCCGGCCACCGCGCCCATGCCCTGCACGGCGCGACCGATCGCGATGCCGGCGAGCGTGTGCGACATCGCCGCGATCAGCCCGCCGGCGGCGAACAGCAGCAGGCCCAGCGTGATCGCCGGCTTGCGCCCGATGCGGTCGGACAGCAGCCCCAGCGGGATCTGCAGCAGCACCTGGCCGATGCCGTAGACGCCCAGCGCCAGCCCGATCATGAAGCCGGTGGAGCCGGGCATCGTCTTCGCGTACAGCGAGAACACCGGCATGATCAGGAACAGGCCGAACAGGCGCAGGCTGATCACGCAGGCCAGCGTCAACGCGCTGCGCAGTTCCAGGCTCGTGAGCTTGCTCACCGGGGAAGGGATGTGGATAGGGGCATGGCCGGCATTATAAGGTCGCGCCCCGTGCAGCGGTTTGTGGCGACATGTCGCGGCGCAACTTCCTGCAACCTCTATAATCACTTTCCACGCCGCTGTGATGCCTCCATGAATTCGATGCCCGCCGACGCCACCCGCCCCGCCGACTTCGCCCAGGTGCGCGACCTCGCCGCCGCCGACATGCAGCGCGTCGATGCGCTGATCCGCCAGCGGCTGTCCTCCGACGTGGTGCTGATCAACCAGATCGCCGACCACATCATCGCCGGCGGCGGCAAGCGGCTGCGCCCGATGCTGCACGTGCTGGCCGCCGGCGCCGCCGGCTACCGCGGCGAACGCCACACCAAGCTCGCCGCGATCATCGAGTTCATCCACACCTCGACCCTGCTGCACGACGACGTGGTCGACGAGTCCGACCTGCGCCGCGGCCGCAAGACCGCCAACGCGCTGTGGGGCAATGCCGCCAGCGTGCTGGTCGGCGACTTCCTGTACTCGCGCTCGTTCCAGCTGATGGTGGAACTGGACGACATGCGCATCATGCGCATCCTCGCCGATACCACCAACACCATCGCCGAGGGCGAAGTGCTGCAGTTGCTCAACATCGGCAACGCCGACGTCAGCGAAGCGGCCTATCTGGCGGTGATCGAACGCAAGACCGCCGTGCTGTTCGCCGCCGCCACCGAACTGGGCGGCATCCTCGGCGGCCTGCCCGGGGACCAGGTGGATGCGCTGCGCCGCTACGGCATGGAACTGGGCTACGCGTTCCAGATCGCCGACGACCTGCTCGACTACACCAGCGACGCCGGCACCCTGGGCAAGAACATCGGCGACGACCTCGCCGAAGGCAAGCCGACCCTGCCGCTGATCTACGCGCTGGAGAAGGCGAACCCGGAACAGGCGCAGTCGCTGCGCCACGCGATCGAGCACGGTGGCCTCGACTCGCTCGACCGCATCATCGCCTCGATCCGCGACTCCGGCGCCCTGGAACGCACCCGCGAGCACGCCCTGCGCCACGCCCGCGCCGCCCGCGCCGCCCTCGCCCCCCTGCCCGCCTCGGCCCACCGCGACGCCCTGGCCACCCTGGCCGACTACTCGGTGCAGCGCACGTTCTGACGGTTGCCTCCCTTTGGCCGGGGCTTTTTTGGAGCAAAAAGACCAACCGGGCCGCCTAACCCCCATTGGATCAACTACAGAAACCCATCGTTCAGCCACCGGCGCTGGCAGCCGCGCCGCCGATCGGCCAGACTCCAGCGCATGTCCAGACCGTACCCAACCCGCTGGCTGTGGTGTCTCGCGGCTATGCTGTTGCCGGTGGCTGCAGCGCATGCCGCCGCGGACGGCTGGCGCTACGACACCGTGCACAGCCAGGTCGTCTTCAGCATCAGCCACAACGGCTACTCGCGGCCGTTCGGGCGGCTGCACATCGCACGCGGCTGGCTGCGTTTCGATCCGGACGACTGGAGCACCGCGGCGACCGAGCTGGACATCGACCTGGCCAGCCTGGACATGGGCGACGCCGGCTGGAACCAGGCGGTATGCAAGCCGGCCCTGCTCGACTGCGCGAACCACCGTTACGCGCACTTCCGCGGCACCGGCGTGGAGCGCAAGGACGACCGGCACGGCGTGCTGCACGGGCAACTGACCCTGCGCGGCGTCACCCGCCCGCTGGACCTGGCGTTCACCTTCAACCGCGCCGCCCACACCCTCTACGAAGCGCACGAGGTGGCCGGCTTCTCGGCCACCGCCAGCCTGGACCGCAACGACTTCGGCATCACCGCCAACCCCAACTCGATCGGCGCCAACGTCAGCATGTGGCTGGAGCTGGAAGCGATCCGCGACGACCACGCCGTTCCACCACGCAAGGAAACGCCATGAGCCTGCGCAGCAACGACCACCAGTGGGGTTCGGTCGCCAAGTTCTTCCACTGGGTCATCGCGCTTGGCATCCTCGGCAACGGCCTGTTCGGCCTGCTGATGGACCTGGCGCACTCGCCGATGCAGAAGATCAACTGGCTGGCCCTGCACAAGTCGATCGGCCTGACCGTGCTGGCGCTGGTGCTGCTGCGCATCGCCTGGCGCTGGTATGACCACCGCCCGGCCGAGGAGCCGGCGCCGCGCTGGCAGCAGCTCGCGGCGCGTGCCGCGCACGGCGTGCTGTACGTGCTGATCGTGCTGCTGCCGCTCAGCGGCTGGTGGTTCAATTCGGTCACCGGCAAGCCGCTGCAGTGGTTCAAGCAGTTCAACCTGCCGGCGCTGGCGGCGAAGAACGACGAGCTGCGCCATTTCGCGCACGGCGTGCACGAGTACCTGTTCTGGTTCCTCGTGCTGGTGCTGGTGGCGCATGTCGGCGGTGCGCTGAAACATCATGTGTTCGACAACGACAACGTGCTGCGCCGGATGCTGCCGTTCGGCCGCCTGCGTGCGCGCTCCGCTTCCGAAGGAGACCACCGATGAAACGTCTCGCCATCCTGCCGTTCGCGCTCGCCCTGCCCTGCGCCGCGGCGGCCACCGATTACGCCGTGCAGCCGGCGGGCAGCGCGCTCGGCTTCAGCAACACCTTCCAGGGCGAATCGTTCAACGGCCGGTTCGGGCAGTGGACCGCGGCGATCAGCTACGACGCGGCGAACCTCGCCAGCTCGAAGTTCGACGTGGAAGTGACCCTGGCCAGCGTGAAGACCGGCGACGCCGATCGCGACGGCGCGCTGCCCGGCCCGGACTTTTTCGACACCGCGAAATTCCCGAAGGCGCACTACGTCACCACCGGTTTCCGCCAGAGCGGCGGCAAGGTGATCGCCGACGGCACGCTCACCCTGCGTGGCGTGACCAAGCCGGTGAGCCTCGAGGTGACGTTCAAACCGCAGGCCGGCGGCGCCACGCTGGACGTGGCCGGCACGGTGAAGCGGCTGGATTTCGGCGTGGGCACGGGCGACTACGCCGACACCTCGGTGATCGGCGGCGACGTGAAGGTCACCGCGCACCTGCAGCTGGCGCCGAAGTAGCGCCGCCGCGATGGCGAGCGACACGTGGCGGCGCCTGCGCGGCTGGATCAGGCCCGGCGGAATCAGGCCCGCTGGAATCAGGCCCGCTCCGGGCAACCACGAGGCCGCGCCACCGCGCGACACGATCGGTTCGGCGCGGGTGGCCGGCAGCCTGCGCGCGCTGCTGGACGACCCGACCATCCCGGCCGCGGTGCGCAGCGAGCTGGCCGGCGACTTCGCGCGCATCGAGGCCATGCTGGACAAGCTCGAGCGCGGCGAATTGCATGTCGCGGTGTTCGGCCGCGTCTCCGCCGGCAAGTCGGCGCTGGGCAATGCGCTGCTCGGTCGCGAGGCGTTCGCGGTGGGCGTCCTCCACGGCACCACCACCGACGCCGAACACGCGATGCTCGACGAGGCGCAGCACGACGGCCTGGTGCTGATCGACACGCCCGGCATCAACGAGCTGGACGGCGAGGCGCGCGAACGGCTGGCGTTCGAGGTGGCCGAGGTCAGCGACCTGGTGGTGTTCGTCTGCGATGGCGACCTTGCCCGCGAGGAACTCGACGCGCTGAAGACGCTCGCCGCCACCCAGCGCCCGCTGTTGCTGGCGCTGAACAAGGCGGACCGCTACGGCCGCGACGAACTGGACAGCCTGCTGCAGCACCTGCGCCTGCGCGTGGCCGGCCTGGTGCGTGCGGAAGACGTGCTCGCGGTGGCGGCGCATCCGGCCGCGCAGCGCGTGGTCGAGGTCGATGCACGCGGGCACGAACAGGTGCGCGAGCAGGCGCGCCTTCCCGACGTCGCCGCCCTGCGCGAACGCCTGCTGGCGATCGCCGCACGCGAGGGCAAGACGCTGTCGGCGATCAACGCCGGCCTGTACGCCGGCCGCCTCACCGACCAGGTCAGCGCACGCATCGCGCAGACGCGCCAGGCGGTGGCCGCGAAACTGATCCGCCAGTACTGCCTGGCCAAGGGCGTGGCGGTGGCGCTGAACCCGATCCCGGTGGCCGACCTGCTCGCCGCCGCCGGGCTGGACGCGGCGATGGTGGTGCAGCTGTCGCGCGTCTACGGCCTGCCGCTGACCCGCGCCGAATCCGGCCGTCTGGTGGCGGTGATCTCGGCGCAACTCGCTGCGCTGATGGGCGCGATCTGGGGCATGCAGCTGGCCGCTTCCGCACTGAAGGGCATGAGCGCCGGCCTGTCGGTCGTGGTCACCGCCGCGGCGCAGGGCGCGCTGGGCTGGTACGCCACGGTGCTGATCGGCCGCGCCGCCGAACGCTACCTGATCGCGGGCAAGTCCTGGGGCGAAGCCGGCGCCAAGCGCGCCGTCGCCGACATCGTCGCCAGCCTCGACCGCGACTCGATCCTGCGCGAGGCACGCGAGGAAATCCTCAGGCGGCTGAAAACCCGCCGCGCGTGATCGCATTTGTAGGGCGGGCACTGCCCGCCGGACTTTCGTGACGCAGCACGGCGGGCAGTGCCCGCCCTACAAAACCGCGATCAGCCGGTAGGCAACGCAGCGAGAAACGCGCGCACCGCGGCCGCGTCGAACGGCCAGTCCAGTTCGCGCCCGTCGCGGGCGTCGCGCAGCACCGGCACGCGGGTGCCGTAGCGCAGTTCCAGCTCGTCCGCATCGTCCACCCACACGCTGTCGAAATCCGGCGCGCGCGCCTCGGCCAGCACGGCCAATGCGAGGTCGCACAGATGGCAGTAGTCGCGCTGGTACAGGATCAGGTCGGACATGCGTTTGCGAATGGACTGCCAAAGACAAGGGTGCCGCGTAGAATAGCCGGTTCATCTCCTTCCCCAGCAGTGCAGCCATGGCCGTCAGCGTATTCGACCTGTTCAAGATCGGCATCGGACCTTCGTCGTCGCACACGGTGGGACCGATGCGCGCCGCCGCGCGTTTCGCCGAACACTGGCTGGAAGAGAAAGGCGTGCTCGACCGCGTGACCCGCGTGCGCGCCGAACTGTACGGCTCGCTGGCGATGACCGGCCGCGGCCATGGCACCGACAAGGCGGTGCTGCTCGGCTTCGAGGGCCAGCACCCGGATACGGTCGATCCCGACCGGATCCCCGCCACGCTCGAACGCATCCGCGGCACGGGCCGCATCCGCCTGCTCGGCAGGCACGAGATCGCCTTCGACGAAAAGGGCGACCTGGTCTTCAACAAGCGCCAGAAGCTGCCGTTCCACACCAACGGCATGCGCTTCAGTGCGTACGACGCCGCCGGCAACGAGCTGGCCACGCGCGACTATTACTCGGTCGGCGGCGGCTTCGTGGTCAACACCGACGAGGCGGCGGAAGACCGCATCGTCGCCGACACCACCGCCCAGCCGTATCCGTTCAGCAGCGGCGACGAGATGCTGGCGCTGTGCAAGCAGCACAAGCTGACCATCGCCCAGCTGATGATGGCGAACGAGAGCGTGTGGCGCCCGGAGGCCGAGACCCGGGCCGGCCTGCTGACCATCTGGAAGGCGATGCAGGATTGCGTCAACCGCGGCCTGCGCTCGCCCGGCGTGCTGCCTGGCGGCCTGAAAGTGACCCGGCGTGCGCCGGCGATGGCCGAGGAATTGCGCAACGCGCCGGAAGCCGCGCTGCGCGACCCGCTGACCATCCTCGACTGGGTGAACCTCTATGCGCTGGCGGTGAACGAGGAAAACGCCGCCGGCGGCCGCGTGGTCACCGCGCCCACCAACGGCGCCGCCGGCATCGTGCCCGCCGTCGGCCACTACTACCTGCGCTTCTGCCCGAAGGCGGACGACGAAGGCATCATCGAATACCTGCTCACCGCCGCCGCGATCGGCATCCTGTACAAGGAAAACGCCTCGATCTCCGGCGCCGAAGTGGGCTGCCAGGGCGAAGTCGGCGTGGCCTGCTCGATGGCCGCCGGCGGCCTCACCGCCGCGCTCGGCGGCAACGTGATGCAGGTCGAGAACGCCGCCGAGATCGGCATGGAACACAACCTCGGCCTCACCTGCGACCCCATCGGCGGCCTGGTGCAGATTCCCTGCATCGAGCGCAACGCGATGGGCTCGGTCAAGGCGATCAACGCCAGCCGCATGGCGCTGAAGAGCGACGGCAAGCACCGCGTCTCGCTCGACAAGGTCATCAAGACCATGCGTGACACCGGCCGCGACATGAAGGACAAGTACAAGGAAACCTCGCGCGGCGGCCTCGCGGTCAACGTCATCGAGTGCTGAGGCCCCGAATCCCTCTGTAGGAGCCCGCTCGCGGGCGACGCTCGATACATGCGCAGACGCCGGAGGATCGATCCCGTAAGGCGGGCACCGCCCGCCGGCTCTTGCTTTGTGAACCCAGCTTCGTAGGGCGGGCACCGCCCGCCGGCTTTTGCTTTGTGAACCCAGAGCGGCGGGCAGTGCCCGCCCTACACGACTGCCTCTTCTTGCAGCATCAACGCGCCCTGCCCGATGAACCCTTCGCCAGCTCCGCAATCAGCTCGCGAACCAGTTTCCGTTTCCCGTCGGGCAACTGAAGGTAGTCCTCGAAAGCCAGTCGGTCATGCCCGCGCACGTGATCGGGCCATGCGATGTTCACGTCCTGCACGCCTTTTGGCCGGGCCCTCCGATATTCCAGTTCGTGAGGCTCGACGCCAACGATCTTCGCCAGCGCTTCCAGATGTGCCGGGCGCGGACGATGCTTGCCGTTGAGCCAGCCCGACACCGCCTGTGAGGACACCTGCTCGCCCTGCAGTTCGAGAAGCCGCGCCAGTTCCGAGGCATTCGCCTCGATCCCTTCGTGCTTCAAGGCGGCCCTGAGGCGGTCGGCGAAAGCTTTCTTGTCGATCTTCATGGCCTGCGACCATAGGCGCCGCCCAGCCATGCAGTTGAAAGTTTCACTTTCTAAAAATCGAAAGTTTTGCTTTCATGGCAGGCCAAGCCTTACGCCGGTCGTCGCCATGCCCAAGTCGCTGCTGGAACAGCTCCCCGAGATCGTCGCCCGCGGACGGCAGCAGGCCGAGAAGATCCTGGAGAGCCTGGAAGGACGCCACCGGGTCAGCCTGCAGACGCGCGAGTGGGTGCTGCCGTCGAAGGACACCCGCGACAGCGACTGGGTGACCGCGGCGAACCGGCAGGCGCACCTGGGCGACGAGGCTAGCGCCGACTGGACCAACCGGCTGATCTACGGCGACAACCTGCTGGCGATGGCCGCGCTGCTGGCCGGCGATGAACACACGCCCAGCCTGCGCGGCAAGGTCGACCTGATCTACATCGACCCTCCGTTTGATTCGAAGGCTGACTACCGCACCAAGGTTGCGCTTCCTGGGGTGGAGCTGGAGCAGAAGCCGACTGTGATCGAGCAGTTCGCGTATTCCGATACCTGGTCGGATGGCACGGCGTCATATCTGGCGATGATCGTTCCGCGATTAATCGTCATGCGCGAACTGCTTTCAGACCGAGGCAGTCTTTGCGTCCACATCGGCATGCAAGTCAGTCACTACGTCAAAATCGTGGCTGATGAAATCTTCGGAAAGAACAACTTCAACACCGAAGTAACCTGGTCTTATGGAACTCCAAGCGGCGGTCGCGCCGCCGGAAACAAGATCGTCAAAGCTCACGAATATCTGCTCTGGTACACGAAAAATTACGGCGAGCACGTCTATCACAAGGAATACCTCCCGTACTCGGAAAAATATCTTGCCGATCGGTTCACGGAGACCGATGAAGACGGCCGAAGGTACAGAACCCGAGAAAGAGAGAAAGGCCGCTTCGAACGCCAGTATCTAGATGAGAGCAAAGGTGTACCGCTCTCAACTGTCTGGACTGACGTAAAGCAGCTCTACGCTTATCACTTGCTCAAGCGCAAGCGAGAAGAGACCGGCTATGACACCCAAAAGCCGGAAGCACTACTTGAACGAGTGATTGCAACTTCGACCGACGAAGACTCGTTGGTAATGGATTTCTTCGGCGGCTCCGGTACCACCGCCGCCGTCGCCGAAAAACTCGGCCGCCGCTGGATCACCACCGACCTCGGCAAGCCGGCCTGCATGATCATGCGCAAGCGGCTGATCGACCAGGGCGCGAAGCCGTTCCTGTACCAGGCGATCGGCGACTATCAGGTCGAGGCGGCGAAGAGTTCGCTGGGGCGCAAGTTCCGCATCGGCGACCTTTCGTTCATCGTGCTGTCGCTGTACGGTGCACTGCCGCTGCAGCCGGAGGACAACCCGCTGCGCAACCTCGGCGCGGTCGTGTCTACGCCGGCAAGAAGACGCTGGTGCTGGTCGATTCGCCCAACAAGCTCACCGGCGACGCCACCCTGCGCAAGGCCATCGCCCAGCGCGACACCTGCTAGGTGGCTGGGACCGGGTGGTGGTGCTGGGCTGGAACTTCGAGCCGTCGATCGGCCAGAGCATCACCGCGCTGAACGACCCGCGGCTGGAAGTGCTGGTGATTCCGCCCGACCTGCTCGACCGCCTGCGCAAGAAGGGCGGCATCGAGAAGCTGCGCGGGCAGGTGCGTTTTTCCAGCCTGCAGTACCTCACGATCAAGCCGGTGCGACGCGTACCCTCACCCCCAACCCCTCTCCCGGAGGGAGAGGGGAGACAAGAAACGTTGCACGTCGCGCTGGACAACTACGTGCTGCTCTCGCCCGAGGCGATCAACCTCGACGAGGACAACCGGAAAAAACTGCACAAGGTGATGAATGCCGAACCGCTGGCACTGATCGAGTACTGGGCGGTGGACCCGGACTACGACGGGTCGGTGTTCCGCTCGGTATGGCAGGACTACCGCGGCAACACCGCCAACGACGACGACCCGCTGCGCGTGGTGACCGCCGCCAACTTCAACGTGCCGTACAAGGCCGGCGAGCGGCGCGTCTGCGTGCGCGTGGTCGACGTGTTCGGCTTCGAGGCCGAGGTGGTGCAGGTGGTGGTGGAGAACGCAACGTGAGCGCACACGCCAAAAAACAGGCGGCACCTCGGCCTTCAGGCGGCGAGAGGGCGCACCTTGCTCAGGCTGCTTCCAATCTCGCGCTCGGCGATCTTGAGGTCGTAGGCGTTCTGCAGATTGATCCAGTACTGCGCGCTTTGCCCGAAAGCGCGGCCGAATCGCAATGCCAGTTCGGCCGTGACCGGGCGCTCACCACGCACGACATGCGAAATGCGCATCGGCGAGACGCCTATCGCGCGCGCCAGCGCTGCCTGACTCATTCCGTGGCCTTCGAGAATTTCCTGTATGAATTCGCCGGGATGAATCGGCGGCATGCCGTTTTTGGGGATGGATGGAGTCATTGCGCAAAGTCCTCAGTGGTAGTCAACGATCTCGACGTCGAAAGCGTCGCCTGCCTCGAAACGGAAGCACAGCCGCCATTGACTGTTGATGCGGATGCTCCACTGGCCGGTGCGGTCGCCGCTCAGGGCTTCGAGCCGGTTCGACGGCGGCTCCCTCAGATAGCCAACCGACGAAGCCGCGTCCAATTGATACAGGCGCATCATGGCGCGTCGCCAGATGTCTGGTGGCAACCGTCGCGATTTTCCCGTAGCGAACAGCTGCCGCGTTTCCGTACTCGCGAAGCTCCTGATCATGTGGCGACCATAAACAACTTGTTTAGTATACGCAAGCCAGCGGAGCGCGCCCATGTCTGACGCCAACCAGCCGCTGGCACTCGCCGCCGCCCTAACCCGCCGCACCGAACAACTCTGCATCGGCCTGGAACAAGGCATCGCCGACATCTACGAACTGGTGACACCGGTGACGGCCGAATTGCTGCGCTGGTGGTTCGGCGACGACGCGTGCCAGTCGCGCACGTTCAATTTCCATCCGGGCCAGCGCCAGGCGATCCTCAACGTGATCGTGGCGCACGAGGTGCTGGCCAGCCCGAACCTGAAGGACCTGTACCAGCAGCTATGCGCCGATGCGCTGCTGGAAGGTACGCGGCTTGCCGAGGTCACGCAGGGCAAGCACGGCCATCCGAAGTACTGCCTGAAGATGGCCACCGGCACCGGCAAGACCTGGGTGCTGCAGGCGCTGCTGGTGTGGCAGCTGCTGAACAAGACGGCGGCGCTGGACGAAGGGCGCGACGATCCGCGCTTCACCCGCCGCTTCCTGATCGTGGCGCCGGGACTGATCGTGTACGAACGCCTGCTCGATGCCTTTCTCGGCAAGGAGAACGAGGACAAGAGCCGCGACTTCGCCAGCTCCGACATCGCCGCTATGCCGACCTGTTCATCCCGCCGGCGCGACGCGAACGCATCGCGCAGTTCGTTCGCGGCAATGTCTGCCAGAAACAGGAGATCGGCCTGAAGGCGACCGGCAACGGCATGATCGCGATCACCAACTGGCACCTGCTCAGCGAGGCCGAGGAGGAGGAGGCGGAACAGGACGAAACCGAATGGGTCGACACGCCCGGCATGGTCGCCGATGCGGCCCGCGTGGCCTATGACGTGCTGCCGCTGGTTCCGGGCCGCGCCGCCGGCAACAGCCTCGACGTGCTGGACCGGCGCTGGGCGCGCGGCAACATACTTGAGCTATCTCGCCGACCTGCCCGACCTGATGGTGTTCAACGACGAGGCGCACCACATCCACGATCTGAAGAAGGAAGGCGAAACCACCGAGGTCGAATGGCAGAAGAGCCTGTCGCTCATCGCCGCGGGCAAGGGCCGCCGCTTCGTGCAGATGGATTTCTCCGCCACGCCGTACAACGACGTCGGCGGCGGCAGGAAGAAGGCGAAACTGTACTTCCCGCACATCGTGGTCGATTTCGACCTGAAGGCGCGCGATGCGCCTGGGCCTGGTGAAGTCGCTGGTGCTGGACAAGCGCAAGGAGATCGGCGCGTTGCCGATACTGGAATTCAAGGCCGAACGCGATGACGACGGCAACGTCGCGGCTGTCCGAAGGGCAGCGCGTGATGCTGCGCCGCGACGCGGCGCGCAGCATCACGCGCTGCCCTTCGGACAGCCGCACGTTGCCATCGGCCTCGCGTTCGGCCTTGAACTCCAGATCGGCAACGCGCCGACCTCCTTGCGCAGGTCCAGCACCAGCGACTTGACCAGCCCGGCCCGCATGGCGCTTTTCAGGTCAAAGTCCGTGACGATGTGGGGAAAGTACACCTTCCGCTTGGTTTTGCCGGCGCCGACATCGTTGTAGGGCGTGGCTGAAAAGTCCACCTGCACGAAGCGCCGACCCTTGGACTCAGCGATGCGTGAGAGACTTTTTTGCCACTCCACCTCGGTGCTTTCACCTTCGCGCTTGAACTCGTGAATGTGGTGCGCCTCGTCGTTGAACACCATCAGCTCGGGCAAACCGGCCAGAAACTCCAGCACATTGCCGCGTGCGTAGCGCCGGTCCAGCACGTCCAGGCTGTTGCCGGTCGCGCGGCCCGCAGCGCGCGTCATCGGCCACGCGGGCAGCATCGGCGATCCCGGGCGTGTCACCCATTCGGTTTCGTCCTGTTCCGCCTCCTCCTCCTCGGCCTCACTGAGCAGGTGCCAGTTGGTGATCGCGATCATGCCGTTGCCGGTCGCTTTCAGCCCAATCTGGCAGACATTGCCGCGAAGCAACTGCGCGATGCGTTCGCGTCGCGCCGGCGGGGTGAACAGCTCGGCATAGCGGGCGATGTGGGACAGGCGAAGTCGCGGCTCTTGTCCTCGTTCTCCTTGCCGAGAAGGCATCGAGCAGGCGTTCGTACACGATCAGGAAGCGGCGGGTGAAGCGCGGATCGTCGCCGCACCCTTCGTCCAGCGCGGCCAGAGTGCTGTTCAGCAGCTGCCACACCAGCAGCGCCTGCAGCACCCAGGTGTTGGTGCCGGTGGCCATCTTCAGGCAATACTTCGGATGGCCGTGCTTGCCCTGCGTGACCTGCGCAAGCCGCGTTCTTCCAGCAGCGCATCGGCGCATAGCTGCTGGTACAGGTCCTTCAGGTTCGGGCTGGCCAGCACCTCGTGCGCAGCGATCACGTTGAGGATCGCCTGGCGCTGGCCCGGATGGAAATTGAACGTGCGCAACTGGCACGCGTCGCACCGAACCACCAGCGCAGCAACTCGGCCGTCGCCGGTGTCGCCGGTTCGTTGAATGTCGGCGATGCCTTGTTCCAGGCCGATGCAGAGTTGTTCGGTGCGGCCAGGGCGGCGGCGAGTGCCAGCGGCTGGTTGGCGTCAGACATGGGCGCGCTCCGCTGGCTTGCGTATACTAAACAAGTTGTTTATCGTAGCCACATGATGGGATTCATTGCGCGAGTACGGAAACGCGGCAGCTGTTCGCTACGGGAAAATCGCGACATTTGCCACCAGACATCTGGCGACGCGCGGTGGTGCGCCTGTATCAATTGGACGCGGCTTCGTCGGTTGGCTATCTGAGGGAGCCGCCGTCGAACCGGCTCGAAGCCCTGAGCGGCGACCGGCACCGGCCAGTGGAGCATCCGCATCAACAGTCAATGGCGGCTGTGCTTCCGTTTCGAGGCGGGCGACACTTTCGACGTCGAGATCGATTCACTGAGGACAATGACTCCATCCATCCCCAACAAGATGCACCAATTCATCCCGGCGATTCGGTACAGGAAATTCTCGAAATAGTCAGGCAGCGCTGGCGCGCGCGATGTTAACGAGCCAATGCGCATTTCACATGTCGTGCGTGGTGAGCGCCCGGTCACGGCCGAACTGGCATTGCGACTCGGCCGCGCTTTCGGGCAAAGCGCGCAGTACTGGATCAACCTGCAGAACGCCTACGACCTCAAGATCGCCGAGCGCGAGATTGGAAGCAGCCTGAGCAAGGTGCGCCCGCTCGCCCGCCTGAAGGCCGAGGTGCCGCCTCCTTTTTGGCGTGTGCGTCGCGTTGCGTTCTCCACCACCACCTGCACCACCTCGGCCTCGAAGCCGAACACGTCGACCACGCAGACGCGCCGCTCGCCGTCTTGTACGGCACGTTGAAGTTGGCGGCGGTCACCACGCGCAGCGGGTCGTCGTCGTTGGCGGTGTTGCCGCGGTAGTCCTGCCATACCAAGCGGAACACCGAGCGTCGTGGGCTGGGTCCACCGCCCAGTACTCGATCAATGCCAGCGGTTCGGCATTGCGTCACCTTGTAGTTTTTCGATTGTCCTCATCGAGGTTGATTCGGGCGAAAGCAGCACGTAGATTGTCCCAGCGCGACGTGCAACATTTTCTTGTCTCCCCTCTCCCTCCGGGAGAGGGGTTGGGGGTGAGGGTACGCGCCGCACCGGCTTGATCGTGAGGTACTGCAGGCTGGAAAAACGCACCTGCCCGCGCAGCTTCTCGATGCCGCCCTTCTTGCGCAGGCGGTCAGGGCATCACCAGCACTTCCAGCCGCGGGTCGTTCAGCGCGGTGATGCTCTGGCCGATCAAGAGCTCGAAATTCCAGCCCCACGCCGCCACCGGTCGGCCGCCTAGCAGGTGCTCGCGCTGGGCGATCGCCTTGCGCAGGGTGGCGTCGCCGGTCAGCATTTGTTCGGCGAATCAACAGGCGCCGCCGTTCTTCTTCCCAGCGTAGACCACCGCGCGAGGTTGCGCAGCGGTTGTCCTCCGGCTGCAGCGGCAGTGCACCGTACAGCGACAGCACGATGAACGAAAGGTCGCCCACGCGGAACTTGCACCCCCTTCGCCGCCTCAACCTGATAGTCGCCGATCGCCTGGTACAGGAACGGCTTCGCGCCCTGGTCGATCAGCCGCTTGCGCATGATCGTGGCCGCTTCCGAAGTTGGTGGTGATCCAGCGGCGGCCGAGTTTTTCGGCGACGGCGGCGGTGGTACCGGAGCCGCCGAAGAAATCCATTACCGACATTCTTCGTCGGTCGAAGTTGCAATCACTCGTTGAGGTCCGGTGCCTTTCCCCGGCTTTTCGTCGAAATCCTTCGGTCTCTCGCTTGCGCTTGAGCAAGTGATAAGCGTAGAGCTGCTTTACGTCAGTCCCAGCGGTACGCCTGCTCTCATCTAGACTGCTGGCATTCGAAGCGGCCTCTTTCTCGGGTTCTGTACCTTCGGCCGTCTTCATCGGTCTCCGTGAACCGATCGGCGAGATATTTTTTTTTCCCATTACGGGAGGTATTCCTTGTGATAGACGTGCTCAGCATAATTTTTCGTGTACCAGAGCAGATATTCGTGAGCTTTGACGATCTTGTTTCCGGCGGCGCAGCCGCCGCTTGGAGTTCCATAGACCAGGTTACTTCGGTGTTGAAGTTTGTTCTTCCGAAGCTCTTGACGTAGTGACTGACTTGCATGCCGATGTGGACGCAAAGACTGCCTTGGTCTGAAAGCAGTTCGCACACATGACGATTAATCGCGGAACGATCATCGCGATATGACGCCGTGCCATACGACCAGGTATCGGAATACGCGAACTGCTCGATCACAGTCGGCTTCTGCTCCAGCTCCACCCCAGGAAGCGCAACTTGGTGCGGTAGTCAGCCTTGGCGGAGGGTCGATGTAGATCAGGTCGACCTTGCCGCGCCGGCTGAGGCGTGTGTTCATCGCCGGCCACAGCGCGGCCATCGCCAGCAGGTTGTCGCCGTAGATCAGCCGGTTGGGTCCAGTCGGCGCTAGCCTCGTCGCCCAGTGCGCGCCTGCCGCTCGCCGCGGTCACCCAGTCGCTGTCGCAGGGTGTCCTTCGACGGCAGCACCCACTCGCGCGTCTGCAGGCTGACCCGGTAGCATCCCTCCCAGGCTCTCCAGGATCTTCTCGGCCTGCTGCTCCATCCGCGGCGAACGACTGTCGGGGAGCTGTTCGGCGGCGACTTGGCCATGGCAACGTTCCAGTAAGGCTTGGCCTGCCATGAAAGCAAAACTTTTCGATTTTTAGAAAGTGAAACTTTCAACTGCATGGCTGGGCGGCGCCTATGGTCGCAGGCCGTGAAGGACAAGAAAGCTTTCGCCGACCGCCTCGGCGCCGCCTTGAAGCGCGAAGGGATCGAGGCGAATGCCTCGGAACTGGCGCGGCTTCTCGAACTGCAGGGCGAGATATTCAGCAGGCGGTGTCGGGCTGGCTCAACGGCAAGGTAGCGTCCGCGCCCGGCACATCTGGAAGCGCTGGCGAAGATCGTTGGCGTGCGAGCCTCACGAACTGGAATATCGGAGGGCCCGGCCAAAAGGCGTGCAGAGCATGAACATCGCATGGCCCGATCACGTGCGCGGCCATGGCTTTCGAGGACTACCTTCAGTTGCCCAACAGGGAAACGAAACTGGTTCGCGAGCTGATTGCGGAGCTGGCGAAGGGTTCATGGGCGGGGCACAGTGATCTGCGCCACGACGCGCATCGGTGCGCACCTGATCCAGCGTAAGGCGTACCAAAGCATCAATGCCCCCAATATTGATAGCGCCTTCTGCTTGGTTGAACACAGTCGTTTTATCTTCTTTAGAGGACATCGGGCAGCTCCGTTGAGGGAATGTATAAAAGGATATTATCGCTCATTGAATCAAGTCAATTTATTCTTGGAACATCTTTCGCAGCACCAGCAGCCGTAAGAATTTCAGCAGCTTTAACATCCAGTGCCGGGGGCCCATTGTAGGAATCAACT